>DATKHW010000774.1:0-13165 GCA_035546275.1 Gemmataceae bacterium | reverse complement strand
GACGAGGTCGTCGAGGCGCAGGCCCGCGCCGGGGAAGAGGTCGAGAGGCAGCAACGAGGAGCACCTTCAGGCGAAGTTATAAAGATGTGTGGATGCCTCCATTATAGAGCAGCTGCACCAAGAGTGCGGAAGAACCGAAATAGGTTCCGGAAATGCCCTCGCCTCGGCGCGTTGGCGGCGCCCTTGAATGGCGGCCCCCGGCGGAACAGAGCGGCCCGCATGTGCCACGCCAACCGGCCGCCCGGCGACCCATTGCGTCGCACGCTCCTGGCCCTCATCGCAACGCCTTGAGCGCGATGAGCAGCTTGGAGCTAAGAGGATTCGCCGTCCTATCGGCCAGGATGCGCTCTATCAAGGCCGGGTTCCGCCGCAAGGCGTCCACCCGCTTGTCGTGCTGCTGAACGGAAGCATAGGTAAGGTCGTAACAGCGGCGACAGCCGAAGTAGCGCTGCTGCGAAGGCAGGTACAGCTTCCCCACGCGGCGATTGCACGGCTGCGCGTTCGCGGCCAGCGGGCAGATGAACCACCAGCGCAGCCCGCCGAAGCGCGGGCGCGTGGTCGCCAGGCGAACGTGATAGTCCGCCGACTGCGGTTCGCCCTTGGCGCCCCACTTCCACGAATAGAACAGCCGCAGCTGGGGCCAAGCCATGTCCAGCGTCCGCACTTCATAATTGACGCTGCAAGCAAAATGGCGTCAGTTAATATTTAATGTATAAAGATGAACTAATGCCGACTGTCCCGCGCACATATTCCCGGGCGGAGAGGGCGCTACCCCGCTTCCTCGCCGGAACGAGGAAAATCATGGATCAAAACGCCTTGATCGGGTAGTACTACGGTAGTGGGTGCGCGTCCGTCGTTCGAGGAAAGACCATGCCGCCCAGCGCTATCTCCCAGTTCCTGGACCGCTTACGTCGATCCGCGCCGCAAGGCGCCGAACGGACCGACGGCCAGCTGCTGGAGGCCTTCGTCCGACGCCGGGACCATCAGGCGTTTGAGGGCCTGGTGCGGCGGCATGCGCCGATCGTCTGGGGCGTCTGCCGCCGCAATCTTACGAACCACCAGGACGCCGAGGATGCGTTTCAGGCCGTGTTCCTGGTTCTGGTCCGCAAGGCGCCGTCGATCCGGTCGCGCGAGCTGCTGGCGAACTGGCTGTATCGGGTGGCGCGCCAGACCGCCCTCAAGGCCAGGCAGGCGGCCGCGAAGCGCGGCGCTCGGGAGAAGCCGATGGAGGGGACGTCGGAACCGAAAACGGAGTCGTACGACGCCGAGTTCGGGCCGGAAGCCCAGGCCGTGCTGGACGAGGAATTGCGCCGCCTGCCGGACAAGTACCGGATCGCCGTGCTGGTTTGCGATCTGGAGGGCCGAAGCCGTGCCGAGGCGGCCCAACATCTCGGGATGCCGGAAGGGACGGTCGCCAGCCGGCTGGCGCGAGGCCGGGAGCTGTTGGCCAAGCGGCTGCTCCGGCGCGGCGTGGGCGAGCCGGTCGCCCAGCAAGCGACGTTGGGGTCCGCGCCGGCGCCGCTGCTGGCGAACACGATCAAGGTCGCCGGCCTCTTCGCCGCGGGCGACGCGACGGCGGCGTGCGCGATCTCCGGTCCGGTCGCCGCACTCACGAAAGCAGTTTTGAGGGCGACGACGCTGGCGAAGCAGAAGGCGGCGGGCCTCGCGCTCCTCATCGCCGCCCTGGCGCTGGCCGGAGGGATGGCCGCGTACCACTTGGCGGTAAATCGACCCATCGAGAATGCGGCTAGCCAGGCCGATGCTCCGGTCCTCGTCGTGGTGACCACGTCCTATCCCGGCGCGAATGCGCAAGTGGTCGCGGACACGGTCGCCCACAATATCGAGGAACAAATCAGGGGGATCAAGGGGCTGGTGCGCATTGAGTCCATATCCGAAAACGTCGGCCAATACACTGCTAACCTGTATTTCAAAGCGAAGACCGACCCGGAGTCGGCCGTGAAACTCGTCCAAAGCCGTGTGGCGCTGGCCGAGCCGCAGTTGCCTGACTTTGTCATTCAGGAAAAGGTTTCTGTGACGGTCGGGAAAGCAGAGGCCTGCCCGGACCAGGCGGCCATCGCCGTGATCGACCGCGCGGACATCGGTTGGGAGGCACTGCAGCAGGCGGCCAACGCCGTCGTGAAGCAGCTAGTGGCCGAGGACGCGCTAACGAAGCCGGAGGCATTTCCTGGCGGCGAAAAACTGCTGTATATCGACATTGACCTTCAGAAATGTGACTCGCTAGGTGTGACGCCGGCCGAGGTGTACAAAGCGATTGAGGACGCCTCCCCCTCTGGAGCCGTCGACCTCAAAAAGGAGGGGGTGTTCACCTTTGGGTATCTATCGGTTCAGAGCAAAGCGGCTGTCCCGGCCATCGAGGTCGAGCGCTTCAGGAATGTGCCCCTGCGGGACAAGGTTTTTCTCCGGGATGTGGCCGTCTTCCAGGCGATCGACGGCCCCGCCGCGGTCTATCGGGTCGATGGCTTTCCGGCCATCCGGATCACCGGAGCGCCGCCTGAGGGGAAGACCGTTGCGGAAGCCGCCGCCCAATGCATCCGCCTGGCCAAGGAAGAGATGGCGCTCGACGAATCTCGGTCGAGCTTTGCGGTGAAGAACTTGTCGGCGAAATGAAGTCGTTGGTCAACTGGTCGGGCGGTATCGCGGACCAAAGTGGGGCGATGCGCATGACACGATGCCCCGTTTGCAGGGCCATACAAGAGTGCGATCCGGCGTCTTCCGGACGGCCGGTCAAGTGCGCCTCCTGCCGAACCTGGTTCTCCGTAACTCCACCGGAACACGCCCTGACAACGGCAAAGCCTCCGCCGCATGCGGCGGAGGATGGAATCCGCACCGATTTGCCTGCCGGAGGGGAATCTTCCAGCCCGCAGGGAATGGGACAAGGATTCGCCCAAGAAGAAGGGATTGATCTCAACGAAAAGTTCGTTCGCACCGTCGCCAATGCAAGCGAGGCGGCGGCTCAGCTCGCCCAATGGCGATCGGAAATGCCCGCCGTACCATCCGCCTATCAGCCGAGCGGAGCGCTGCCCGCCGGCGCCGTGCCGTTCCTTCTCCTCGGCTCGGTGCTGGGCTGCGTCGTTGGCTTTTGCGCCGAAACCGTGGTCGGGAGCGCCGGGCTTGCCCTTGTGGGCCAGTTCCTTAAGGCCGACCCCAGGGAAGTCATGAGTTGGTATTACCCATGGCCTGTGTTGTATGTCGTAATGCTAATCGCAACATACCTGTTCACCATCTTCGGCGCCTATTTCGTCACGGGATGGGTCTCGGCCTGGTGTACCACGCGGTTTGGTGAATGGGGAAAAAACCGCAATCTGCTTGTCCCTGCCTTGCTCTCTTTCATCGCCAGCATCATCCCTGTCATTGTCGCTTGCGCCTGCTATTTCGACAGCGAACTCTGCACCGGCCGCAAGTCGCCGCTCGAAAAGGCGGCCGCAGAGACTACTCCCCTGCTGTCCTTGTGGCTCTTTTCCCATCCCTTTGCGGCGGTTTCCGCGGCCTTCGGTTTCGTTATCGCCCCGGCCGCGGCGATCTACTTCACCGTCCAGCGCGTGCTAGCCGTCAAGTTTTGCGAGCACTGCAAATCGTTCATGAGGGCCTCGGGCCGGAAGGAACTGACTCTGGGCTGCCTGCGCGTCCTGGCACGGGCCGTCCGCAAGGAGAGACTGGACGTGGCGGCAAGTTTGCTGCACAGTCCCTCCTGGGGCGACGGCGAAGCCCGGCTCTATTGCTGTCGCCATTGCTCGCGCGGTTACCTCGAAGTCACCGTTACCTATGCGGCGCACTGGCCGGCAGCGCATCTCCCCTCGTATTCCAGGCCAACTGAGCCGACGGAGAAAAAAGAGGCCTGGTTGGCGGTTTCCTGCGAATTGGCAGCGCCCGATACAGAACGCCTGCGACAGGCGTTCCGCGGCATAACCGACAGCCCTTGATAAGAGGATCCGGTGATGAAAGTCAGCTTCTGTATGCTGTCCGCCGCCGTCGCCGTCTGCGCGGCCAACGCGGCCGCCCTGGCGCAGTACAACGGCGGGCCTCGCCTTTGGCAGTCAAGCGGTCCGCAAGCCGGCGCCAATTCGCCCTACAGCCCGTTCGACCCGTCCAGCCCGGGCGGGGTGCGAAACCCGTTTGACCCGCCAAGCTCCGGCGAATGGCAAAGCCAACTCGGGCAGTACCGCGCTGTTCCCCCCGAGCCGGTAGTGGGCGACTTCATCGACCAGAACCCGATCGGCGAGCCAAACCCGGCCGCCTCCGCCGCGATTCCGCCGGAGGTGGTCGCGCAGCTGGCCAACCCGCCGAGGATTGAGCCTTTCAACGTGCCGGCGGCCGCCCTCCCCTCGTTCCAACCTCCCCCTCCAGCAGCGGCCCCCTGGCAGGACTGGGAATGGCTGGCGTGGGCGGCGGCCGGCGTCATCGTCCTGGGCCTGCTGGGCCGTCTGCTGCGCGACTGCGTCAAGCGGAAGGATACGACGCAATGATGAATTGGAGTCAGTTCATATTTAATGTATAGATATGAACCGCATCCGGTTTTCCGAGCGGGGCGACGGAAAGCAATTACTTCCGGGCCAGACTGATTTCAAACAGGTTGTTCCAGCCGTCGCCCCGGATGTTCGTTTCGCCGGGGCCGAGGTCGTCGGAAAAGGCGACGGTCTCGGCGAGGCTGTTCGCGGGAAACGCGGCCAGCTTCACCTCAACAAGCATTTTTCCCTTCTCTTTTCCGTCGCGGACCAAAATGTCCATCAGGACGAACGTCCCTTCCTTGGTGGTCGTGGTGAAAGAGCAATGGCGCCCGACATGAGCCTGCTTCCGCACGTCGATGTGCGCCCCGGTGAAGCCTCTTATGGCGACCTCGAAGCAATCGTCGCTTTGATTCTGCAAACCGTCCGGCACGGCCGGGCCGTCGTCCGCATTCGCCGCGGCGGAGTTGCACAGGAGCAACGCCAGGGCAAGGATAAGGTGCATGGGAGAATCTCGCAGGGGTCCAGGTGGCGGAACTTGATCTGGAGCGACGCCGTCGTCATGACGAATGAGGCGCGGACCGACCAACAGTGGAAGAGCGGAAAGGATACAAAGCTGTTACGCGCCGTGAGACGCCGGACGCCGGAGCAAGCGTCGGGTCATCAGGCCGAGGCCGGGCAGAGCGAGCGCGGCAAGCAGCAGGCCGGTCGGCTCGGGCGAAACGGACGCCGTCGGTGCAAAGACGGGCGACGCCGTCGTGACCGACGGAGCGGCGCCGACCTGGACGGAAGCCCGGATTTGTCCGGTCCAGGCTTGCGGCGAGGCGTCGGCCGCCGTGAAGCCGAAAGTCACGGTGTAGTCGCGGCCCAGAAAGTCGAACGTCTGCTTGCCGCTGCCGCCCGTAAAGGCGTTCAGAAGATGGACGCGATTGGACTCGACTGTGCCGTCGAACTCGCCGTGAACCGTCAGGCTGTGCGACTGGCCCGAGTCGGGGTCGCTGACCGTGAAAGTGAGCGAGTAGGGCACGTCGTCGTAACGGTCGGCCGCGTTGAAAAGAGCGGTGAAAGCGCGCAGGGACACGGGAGCGACCGGCGGATTGTCCGGGCCGCCGCCCGGCAGGATGAGGTTGACCGCCCCTTGCCGCGTGCCGCCGTTGGCAAGGACGGCGAACGCGGATCGGTTCCACGTATAAGACCAGTCTACCAAGCCGGCATGGGCGCAGTTAGCGCACAGGATGGCCGCGGTCGCCGCGACAAGCGCACGAACCAAGATCGGACGCATGAGGGAAAGTCCTCTCCAGGGACGGCAGGCGAAGGGGTGCAGCAAGGTGGGGCCCTTCCGGACGCGGAAGGGCGAAGATGGCCGAATGGTATCCGGGCGCTCCCACGGGGTCAAGCCGGTCCGGCGCCGGCCGACCGCCTCTTAACACGGCTCCCCGAATACAAAAACCCAGGAGCGACGCCATGATTTACGACATTTCGCCGCCGCTTTCACCATGCACCGCCGTCTGGCCCGGCGACGCGCCTTTGACGCGGGAAGTGCTGCTGGACCTGCACCGCGGCGACAACATCACGCTTTCCACCCTTCGCGCCACGGTCCATCTCGGCGCCCACGCCGACGCTCCCAGTCATTACGGCGCCGACGCCCCCGCCATCGACGCACGCAGCCTCGACTATTATCTCGGTCCCTGCCAGGTGATGCGCGTCGCCGTCGGCCGCGGCGTGCGCATCTTGCCGGGGATGCTGCCGGGCGCTGTGCGGGCGGAGCGCGTGCTGATCGCCACGGGGACGTATCCCAATCCGGAGGATTTCAGCACCGATTTCGCCGCCCTCAGCCCGGAACTGGTGGAATTTCTGCACCGGCAGGGCGTGAAGCTGATCGGCGTCGATACGCCCAGCGTGGATTTGTTCGACTCCAAGGATTTGCCGAGTCATCGGATGTTTTTACGGTACGATATGGCGATTCTGGAGGGGCTGGTGCTGCGCGACGCACCGGAGGGGCTGTACGAGCTAATCGCACTGCCGCTGCGGCTGGTCGGCTTCGACGCCAGTCCGGTGCGGGCGGTGCTGCGGACGCCGGGCCGCCCTACGCCGGCCGCGGATTGACCAGCAGCCGGCGCACCTCGTCCCAGAAGCCCGGCGACACGTCGCTGGCGTGATGTTCGGCCACCGACTTGAGCCATTCCTCCGGCGGGCCGCCGTAGGCCACGCTCAACGCCGCCGCCGCGATCGCCGGCGAACGGCTCATGCCGGCGCCGCAGCAGAGCAGCGTCGGTACGCGGTTGCGCACGAGCGCCGCCGTCGTCTCGATCGCCAGCGTCAGCAGCGCGGGACGGTTGCCGATGCCGTCGATCAGCGGAAAGCGGCACAGGATCAGCTCGCGCGGCAAGGCCAGCGGCGGCTCCTCCGCGGCCAGCTGCACCACCGCCTCGACGCCCGCGTCGAACAGCCGGCGAAACGCATCGCCCTCGCCGACGTGGCCCAGCCATAAAAAGTGGGGACGGATCTGGTTCATGGCTTTTCCCCTTCACGCATCCAGCGAATACTTGATGCACACCGTCTTCGGCTCCGTGAAGAAGCGCAGGGCCTCCTCGCCTCCCTCTCGGCCGACGCCGCTCCCCTTGACGCCGCCGAACGGCGTCCGCAGGTCGCGCAAGAGCCAGCAATTCACCCACACCGTTCCGCACTCCAATTTCTCCGCGATGCGGTGCGCCCGCCCCAGATCGCGCGTCCAGACGGACGCCGACAGGCCGAACGGCGCCGCGTTGGCGTAGCGCACCACGTCGTTCTCCCGCCGGAA
Organism: Gemmataceae bacterium; assembly: GCA_035546275.1. GTDB lineage: Bacteria > Planctomycetota > Planctomycetia > Gemmatales > Gemmataceae > UBA4732. The sequence goes on along the minus strand of DATKHW010000774.1, from coordinate 5,902 downwards.
CGGCGCGATCGTCACGACCGGGCCGAAAATCTCCTCCTGGTTCACCCGGCAATCGACGTCCAGGTCCACGATCACCGTCGGCGCCAGGAACGCCCCATCCTTACAGCGCTCGCCGACCGATTTGGGCGGCCCGCCGCCGCACAGCACTCGGCCGCCTTCCTCCTCCGCCAGCCGGATGTACGACAAAACGCGATCCAAATGTCGCCTGGAAATCATCGCGCCCAACTCGGTCGCCGGCGCCAGCGGATCGCCGACCTTGAGCTTGCGGGCCTCCTCCGTGAAGGCGTCCACGAAATCCGGGTACGCCGACTCCTCCACGAAGATGCGCGAGCCGCACAGGCAGATCTGGCCCTGGTTGTCGAAGGCCGCCCGCAGCCCCGTTTGCAGCGCCACGGCCGGGTCGGCGTCGGCAAAGACGATGTTGGGGTTCTTGCCGCCCAGCTCCAGCGTCACGCGCTTGAACAGCGGGGCGGCCGTCTTCGCCACTTCCGCTCCTACGGCCGTGCTTCCGGTGTAGGAAATCGTCGGTACGCCGGGATGAGCGACCAGAGCGGCGCCGGCCTTCGTTCCGTAGCCGTGGACGATGTTCAGAACGCCCGGCGGCAAGCCGACGTCACGGGCGATCTCCGCCAGCATGTGGGCCGTCGTCGGCGTCAGCTCCGACGGCTTGGCGACGACCGTGTTGCCCGTCGCCAGGGCCGGGGCGATCTTCCACGTGAGCAGATACAGCGGCAGGTTCCACGGCGACAGGAGGCCGGCGACGCCGCGCGGCTGACGCAGGGTGTAATTCAGGGCCGCGTCGTCGGTGCGGTACGCCTCGGAATGAAATTGCTGCACGGCCGCGGCGAAATAGCGGAAATTGGCCGCGGCCCGCGGAATTTCCGCCGTCCGCGATCGCCGAAGGGGTTTGCCGCCGTCGGTGGTTTCCGCCAGCGCGAGCTGCTCCAGGCGGGCGTCGATTTGGTCGGCGATCGCCAGCAGAAGCCGCGACCGCTCGGCGACCGGCGTGCGCGACCAGCTAGGAAAAGCCCGCGTCGCCGCTTCGACGGCGGCGTCCACATCCCGGCCGTCGCCGTCGGGGACTTGCGCGACATCATGCCCCGTGGCTGGGTCCACCTTGTCGAACCACTGGCCGGACGCCGGATCGACGAAGCGTCCGTCGATGAATTGCTGCAAAGTGCGCATGGCGGACTCGCCTTCGGCGAACAAGGGAGAGCGGGGCGTCCGCCCGCGGTGAGAAGTGCAATCGCGGCAATCAACACCCGGGCGGAAAACGCGCCCCGCTCGCCCCTCTTGTTATACGCCGTTAGGAGCCGGAGGAAGTCGCGCCGCCGGGCGCGGGGCCGACGACGTAGCCAAGCGCCTTGAGAGGTCCGACAAGTCGGTCGCCCGCCGTTTTGGCCGCGGCGGAGGCGACGCCGGCATGAGCGACGGCCATGTACCAGAAGCGCTCACGGTCGCGCGGCGGCAGGGCCGTGGGATCGAGCTTCAGCTCGCGCACTGCTTCCCGTTCCCAGCGCAACTGTTTGAACAGCGCCGCCAGCTCGCGCCAGGTCATGCCGCCGGAAACCAGACTCCCGTCCGGCCGGGCGATGCGACGGCCGATGAGAATATGCAGCAGCCCCAGCAAGTTGCCGCGAGCCGCGCCGTGCTGGCGGACGGCGTCCAAGAATTCGCGCAGCGGATCCATGCCTACGCTCCGCCCGGGCTGGGGGAAGGCGCCGTCATGGCCCGCCGCCCGACTCCCTATCCCTCCCCTCCTGCCCCTGCTATCATCGCAAACGGGGTTCCGAAACGCCATTGTCAATTTTCACAATCTGGGCAGTTAAGGCAATTCAGGAAGGCGGGGCAAATCATGTGCCGCGGCGCGACCCTGATCGTGAGTCTTATCGGCTGCGCGGTTGGGGCAGGGCCAGACAAGCCGCCGCCGGTCGAGCCAGGTTTTCACGCAGAGGTTCCGGTCGGACAGGCAACGCGGCTTGACTGGACGTTCGCCGCCGCTGCGGTCGGCGCCGAGCCGATGAATTCGGCCGATGCCTACGATTCGACGCGGCAGAGATGCCAGCTCTTCGTGCCGGCGGCCTACGACGCTTCCAAGGCCTGGCCGCTGGTCCTTTTCCTGTCGTCGGGCGACGATCCGCGCGGCTGGAGCGCATGGCAGAAGACCTGCGAGAACCAGGCCGTGATCTTCTGCGCTCCGTATGGGGCCGGCGACAATGTCGCTCCAGCTCAGCGGGTGCGCATCCTGCTGGATGCTTTGGACGACGTCCGCCGCCGCTGTCACGTCGACGCGGACCAAACCTACCTGGCCGGGTTCGGCGGCGGCGGTCGGATCGCCTGCGCCGCCGCCTTCGCCTTGCCGGAGTTCTTCGGCGGCGTGGTCGTCGCAGGCGAGGGCACGCCGCTCAATGGTCTGGAATATCTGCGCTGGCGGGCGCGCGATCGGCTGTCCGTCGCCCTGATCGCGGCAGGCAAAGACCATCCGCTGAGTCCGTATTTCGGCGACATGGAGGTGCGGTGCAAGACGTGGGCCGAGGCCAAGGTGGGCGCGGACGGCCCGCCGGCCGAAACGTTGGCGGAGGCCTACGCCTGGATGGCCGCCGACCTGGACCGACGGCGGGCGGAGGCGCGGGCGCATCCGCAGCTGGCCGCGCCGGATGAGGCCTACACGAACGTGCAAGCAGCGACGCTGGCGGTGGACGCGGCCAAGGCGGAGCTGGCGCGGACGGACGGCGTCTATCGAGCGGCGACGCTGCTGGAAGGCGTCGATGCGCGCTGGGGCCGCACGCAGCCGGCCGACGCCGCCCGCGCCCTGCTAACGGAGCTGCGCGCCGACGCGCCGCGGCGGAAGAAGTGGGAGGACGAACGCGACGCAGAGGAACGCCGGACTCTGGCGGCGCAAGCTCATTTGGCCGAACGTCTCGGCGATCTGTACGGGGCCATTCGGAATTGGGGCGCACTGGCGGCGGCCCACGGCGCGACGCCGGAGGGCAAGAAAGCGTTGGAAGAGGTGAAACGTCTCACGACGACGTTGGCGACGACGCCATACCTGGGGCTGACGGTGGACGACGAGTTGGTGGTCAGGACGGTGGCGCCCGGAGGACCAGCCGCGGCGGCCGGGTTGAAGGTCGGCGATCGACTGACCAAGTTGGGGGCGACGACGCCGGCGACGACGGACGATCTGCGGACGGCGATGCAGGGACTCAAACCGGGGGACGTGGTGCAGGTGGATGTGGTGCGCGAGGGGCAGGGAGTTGTGCTGTCGGTGAAGGTGGGTTCGGCGCCGGCGAAGGAGTAGGGCGGTTCTCTTCGGATGCGCCGCGGTCGGCGCGAATCCAGATAAGTTGCGAAAAAATCAGCACCCGCGCCGCCTCAATACAGGTGAGGACCGTAGCGGCGAAGGGACGACCCATGCCCGCCGAAGCACTCCGCACCCTGATCGGCCGTCTCCGCCATGTCGCCGGCGCTCCGTCGGCGGCCGACGTTTCCGACGCGCACCTGCTGGAGCGCTTCGTCCAGACCCGCGATCGGACGGCGTTCGAGCTGCTGGTCTGGCGGCACGGAGCGATGGTGCTGAACGTGTGCCGGCGCGTCCTGCGGCGGGAACACGACGCCGAGGACGCCTTCCAGGCCGCGTTCCTCACCCTCGTTCGCAAGGCCGGCGCCATCGGCAACGGGGCGTCGGTGGGCGGCTGGCTCTACCAGGTCGCCTACCGCATCGCCTTGCGAGCCAGGGCCGCGGCCCGCGTCGCCCCGCTTCCCGCGAAACCGTTGCCCGATCCGTCGGCCGAGGAACCGATCGCCGGCCTGTTCCGCGCCGAACTGGCCGCGGCGCTGGATCAAGAGGTCCATCGGCTTCCGGACAAATACCGGGTGGCTTTCGTCCTCTGTTATCTGGAAGGCCGAACCACCGAGGCCGTCGCGCGCTGTCTGGGCTGTCCGCCGGGGACGGTCGGCACACGGCTGGCGCGGGCGCGAGCGCTGCTTCGCCGGCGGCTGGCGCGCCGGGGATTCGACCCGTCGGCCCCGGCCCTGCTGCACGGCCTGGCGCCGGCGCTGCCGGGCGCGCTGGTGGATGCGACGATCCGGGCCGCCCTGCACGGGACGGCCGACTTGGCGGCGGCCGCGGGGCTGATCTCCGCGCAGGCCGCCGCCCTTGCCAAAGGAGCATTGCGAACCATGACGCTGACCAAGTGGATGCTGACGTCGGTCTTCGTTTTGACGCTGGGCGTGATCTGCGGCGGGGCCATGCTGACGGCCTGTCCGCCGCCGGCCGCTGCGCCGCCCGCGACCAAGCCGCCGGCTGATGCCAAGGACGCGGGCGTGGTCCTGAAGTGGAAATTTGAGAAGGACAAGCCGTTTTATCAGGAGCTGACCACAGAAACCAAGCTCGCGATCAAGGTTCAGGACAACGACCTCTCACAGACACAAAAGCAGACCATTTATCTCCGCTGGACACCGACTGCACAAATCGACAGCGGTTGGACCATCGCCGAGAAGATCATCGGCGTGAAGATGGACGTCGAACTCGGCGGCAACAAGATTAGCTACGACTCGACCAAAGCCGATAATGCCAAAAACGCGCTGAGCGATTTCTTCGGCGGCATTGTCGGCGCTGAGTTTAAGGTTAGGCTGGACGAAGAATCCAAAGTGCAGAACGTCGAGGGACGTGAGGAATTCATCAAAAAGTTCAGTGCTAGCAACCCGGCACTTGATGCGGCACTGGCCAATGTCATCACCAACGGCTCGATGGGCGCCATGGCAGAAACGTCGTTCGCCGGCCTGCCGGGCCGAGAGGTCCAAGTGGGCGACACGTGGACGCGAACGAGTACATTGGATCTTGGCGCCGCGGGGAGCTATGAAACGGCAAACACCTTTATCTATCGGGGTCGCGAAGGCGACCTGGACAGGATAAGCGTCGAAAGCACTCTGAAATACCAAGCGCCCCCGGCCGACGTCTCCGGTTTACCGGTCAAGATCAAGAAGGCGGACCTGAAAAGCACCCAATGCAACGGGGTTTTCTTCTTCGACCGGGACAAAGGCCGTATGGTCCGCACCGAGATGCGCCTCAAGCTGAATGGCAAGGTGACCATCTCGATCGGCGGGCAAGACAGCGACGTGGACCTGGACCAAACACAGACCACCACGCTTCGGACGACCGACGCAAATCCGCTGAACGACGGCAAGCCGTAGCGCCCCGAATCCAGGCAGTCGCTGGGCTTGTCTCGCCGGGGTCGCCGATTTTTTCTCGCCAACGCCGTCGCACCCCGGTATGGTGAAGGGAGCTTTCCGCCCCGCGCGGAAGATCGCCCGGCTCACCGACCGGAGGCCCAGCCATGAGCAGCAACCGCGATTACCTGCGCCGCGACCGGCCCACGCCCGGCGAACATCCATACGACGAGGACTATGACGATCGCTTTCGTCGTCCTCGCTACGCCTCGCGCTACGGCATGACGCAGGACGAGGACCACCTGCGCATCCTGTCGGTCCTCTATTACGTCCTGGGCGGCTTGACGCTTTTGGGCGGCATGGTCCCGCTAGTCTTCGTCATGATCGGCGTGATCATCCTTAACAGCCCCGCCGGCGGAGCAGGGGGAGCGGAGGAAGCGGCCTGGTTTTTCATGGGCATAGGCGGCCTGATCGGCGTTTTATTGCTCGTGCAGGCCGTCTGCAATTTCCTGGCCGGCGCCTTTCTGTCGCAGCGGCGGCACTATGTCTTCTGCTTCGTGATGGCGTGCCTGGCCTGTCTGCACATGCCGCTGGGCACCATCCTGGGCGTGTTCACGCTGCTCGTGCTGAGCCGGCCGACGGTGAAGGAGATGTTCAGCATGGGACCGCCGGAGGCGCCGTAACTCTTTCTCCCCTCTCCCCGGTACTCCGGGGAGAGGGGTCGGGGGTGAGG
>DATKHW010000773.1:0-15539 GCA_035546275.1 Gemmataceae bacterium | reverse complement strand
TCGTCGCGCTGGGGGGCCGTGCAACCTTCCAGATAGCTGACGTAAGCGCCTTCCTCGGCGACGATGAGGGTGCGCTCGAACTGCCCGGTGCCCAAGGCGTTGATGCGGAAGTAGGTGGACAACTCCATCGGGCAACGCACGCCCTTGGGGATGTAGCAGAACGAGCCGTCGCTGAAGACGGCTGAGTTCAGGGCGGCGAAGAAGTTGTCGTTGGCCGGCACCACCGAGCCGAGATACTTGCGCACTAGCTCCGGATGCTCCCGAACCGCCTCCGAAAAGGAGCAGAAGATCACGCCCAGCTCGGCCAGCTTGGCCTTGAAGGTCGTCGCCACGGAGACGCTGTCGAAGACGGCGTCCACGGCTACGCCGGACAGCCGCTTCTGCTCATCCAGCGAGATGCCGAGCTTCTCGAAGGTGCGGCGCAGCTCCGGGTCTACTTCATCGAGACTGCTGAGCGTTTTCTTCTGTTTCGGGGCGGAATAGTAGATGATGTCCTGGTAGTCGATGGGCGCGATCTTCAGGTGCGGCCACCAGCGCGGCTCTTCCATGGTCAGCCAGTGGCGATACGCCTTGAGCCGCCATTCGAGCAGCCACGACGGCTCGCCCTTGCGCTCCGAAATGGCGCGGACGACGTCTTCGCTGAGGCCGCGCGGCAGGCTGTCGGCTTCGATTTCCGACACGAAGCCGTGCTGGTATTCGCGGTTGGCCAGTTCCTGGATCGTGCTTGTCGCGGTCGTCATCTCTGCGAGTCCTATTCCAAGTGGCGAGCGGGGGGCGTCAGCCCCTTGATGGCTTCACACCGACGCCGGCGCTGTCACGGCATCAGGGGGCTGACGCCCCCCGCTCGCCAGTTGCAGCGTAATCAGCGTCTCCTCCGGCTCGAACACTTCCGTGCGCAGCCGGTCGCGCAGCAGGTCGGCGATGCGGCCCTCGCTCTCCAAGAGGTCGGCGAGGGTGATCTGGTTGAGCGTCCGGCGAATCCAGCCTTCGAGCGTGCCCCACAAGGCCCGCAGCGTGCAGCCGTCGTGGTGGACGCAGGGGCCTTCGCTGTCGGGGCCGGCGTGGCGCCCGCAGTATTCGCCGTCGAACAGCGGCTCGCCCAGGGCCAGCAGCACGGCGCCGAGCCGCACCTCGGTCGGCGGATGGGCCAGCCGATAGCCGCCGGTGCAGCCGCGAACGCTGTCAATCAAACCGGCCCGCCGCAGCACCGACAACAGCTTGGCCACGTTCGGCGCGGTCAGCCCCTCCGACGTCGCGATCTCGGGGATGGTCAACGGCGGCTGCTCGGCCTCCACGCGGGCCAGCCGCAGCAGACATCGCAAGCCGTACTCTTCCTGCGCCGAGATCTTCATGCGCGTCGGAGCCTCCCGCGGACCGGATTCGTCCCTCTGCTCTCATTGTTACGAATCATAACTTTTCCGTCAAGATTCGCCCCGGATTTATTCTGTGCGCGAATGTTTACCAGCGGAATCGGCGGGAGAACTTTGGAGCAAGCAGATGGGGATTAAGGATTTGCGTCGATTCGGTCAGCACTTCGCCAGCCGCCGGTTCACCGCATCCAGATCGAACGCCTCGGGGTCGAAGCTGCCGCCGACCCATTCCCGCATCTCCTCGTGCTGCGGATTCCGCGGGTTCTGGACGGCGTCGAGGAAGCCGCCGTAGCCCCACGGCCCACCGCAGTCCTCCGGCGGACAGGCCCGCTTGCCGTCCACGCAGGGGGGATAGTGGACGCCGGCCTCGGCGGGCAGCATCTTCTCGACCTGGATCGTGTGGCCCCAGCTGTCGCCCATGTCGTATTCGTAATGGAACTTCTTCACGCCCGCACCGACAAGCCGGCCCAGCTTGACCTTGCCCTCGTCGGCCACGTCGTGGCCCCACATGGCGTCTTGCCATTGCTCCGGGTCGCCGTACTGCTCCTTGGCGATCTCAAAGATGTGCAAATGGGAATTGTACCAGCCCATGCTGGTCTGGATGACGTAGTGCAGATCGGCCAGGGAGCAGTCCTTGACCTGCACGCGCCGCCAGATGGGCGGGCGGATGTGGTCCAGCGTGATCTTCAGGGGGTACACGGCGCCGGCGGCGCCCCTGGCGGGCGATTTCGCTGGGCGGACGGCGGCGGGCGGCTTTCGAGATCCGCGCTTCGACTTGCCTTCCGCAACCGCCTTGCCGGCCGCCGATTTCGGAGCGCGTTTCGCCATGCCGCAGTCCCTCCGGAGTGGGCAGGGGGATTGTATAGATCGGGACGACCGGCGCCGGCGTCGATCCCGACGCGCCGCACACCGACGCGCCGCTCCTCGAAACCCGCTAACGGCACTTCGCCAGCCGCCGGTCGATGATTTCCTGATCGAACGGCGAGTTGGTTTTGCCGCGGTCCTCCAAGCAGCCCTTGGCGAGGCCGTCGGCCATCCACGCTTGCCATTTCTGCATCTGCTGCTGCATCTCTTCAGGCGTCAGCGCGTCCCGGTCGCCGCCGCGCTAGACGAACAGGAAACTGGCCATGAACAAAACTCCTGCTGGGCGATCCCATGAAGGCCGGCCGCACCCTGCGGCCGATTCCTCGCTGGGATGACGAACGAGGCCGCGGAGCGGGGACAGGAATTCGATTTTTTCCGGAGCGCCGCCGACGCGACTGGAATCCCATTTGCGCCACGCTCGTTTGCTTGCACGCGGTCAGCTATTCAGCCATCCATTGAGAACAGCGATGACGGCGGCTTGCTGGCCCGGCGTCTGGGCGGTGGTTTCGACGCGGAACTTCACAGTGAAGTTGCCGTCGGAATAAATCCCTTCGATGCCATCGCGTCCTGTGCGGAAACGGGTGCGTTCGGCCAGGTCCGGGTTGTAATAGAAGGTGGCGCAGTGAGTGACCTGAGGTACTTCGCTGGTCACTCGGTTCATGAACCGCTCCACCTCGGGATGCTCTCCCGGCCAGCCGGCTTTCTCCAGCCTTGGGGCGCGTTTTTGCGCCGGCGGCGCGGGCGGCGGTAAGACCTGGTCACGGGCGGTGCGGAATCGCTCGCGGAATGTCTCGTGGAAGATTTGGCCGATGGGAGACAGTTCCAGATAGTCCTGCCTGTCAATCGAAATGCGTTCGACCAGGCTTTCATACTTCTCGTCCCACTCGCCAGCATAGATAGCCGCGGGAATCGGCTCCGATGCGCGCTCCAGGTCAAAGAGCAGTCCGCTGGCCCGCATCCACACTTCAAAATCGAGGGCGACCGGCATGGGCGGGAAGGCAATGATCTCGCTGAAAAGCTCGTGCTTGTAGTAGACCGGAACGCCGATGGCCTGTCCGAGCAGGACACCGACGGCGATCTGAGCCTTGTAGCCTCCGGTGGCGTTGATGGCGCAGGCGGCCGCGGAGCGCTCGCGGATGACGCCGCAGATCTTGCGCGCCAGGTTCCGCAGTCCTTTGGTGCGGAACCGCTTGGGATCCTGATCTTGCAGGTCCGGCACGTCGATGGTCTCGACAGGAGCATGCCCTTTGCTCTGGTAATGGCTCTTGAGAATGGCGGCGATGTTGCGGCCGTCGTCGGTGTCGGAGTGGAGGAAGAACAGACCGCAGTCGCCGGGGACGTACTCCTTGTCGATCATGCTGGCGATGGAGTTGATCTCCGCGCCGCACAAGCGCTCGCTGGACGGAAGCCGGGCCAAGGCGCGGGCGACGGCGGGCCAATCGTTCTGCTCATAGGCTTGCGCCAGCGGCCGGAGGTCTTCGCGGATCTTGCCCTCTGCCAAGTCTTTCTTGAGCCCTTCCAGGTTGGGCCGGAAGAGGCTCGTGCCGACGGTGCAGATGAGGATGCTGGGTCGGGTCATCGTCTTCCTCCTCGGGGCGGTGGTTTGCCGCCGGGGCCGCCTTTGGATTTGCCTTGCGGTTTCTGCGCACGCTGTTCGTCGGCCGCGGTTGGGTAGCGAAAAGCGATCTCTCGCTGGGTCGCCGACGCGACGATCAAGGTCACCTTGTCCCCCGGCTTCTTGTCGCCGGGTACGTCGCCGGTATTCTGGATCGGGCCGTCCAAGCCGGAAGACTCATGCTTGGCCTTCCAGCCGCCTTTCTTCGTTCGCTCCTCGAGAAGCACGGCTTCCACGCGGTTGCCGGGCTGAGGAGCACTTTGCGGTCGGGGCGGAGCCGCCATTGGGGCCAACACGGGGCGGGGCGCGTTCGCTTCAACCAACCGCCCATATCCGCTGCTGGTCTTTCCCCCGACGCCCCATTCCCGAAGCGCTTCTCGCAGCCGCGCGAAGACGAAATTGGTCCAGTTCTTCGCCTCGTCGCACTCCGGCCCGGTCCACGAAACCGCGACCCGGAATTTGCCGTCCACCGACACGAACGGCACAGGCGTCGGGCTGTCGAAGTCAGTCGGAGCTTTCGTTCCGTCGGCCCAGTCCGGATGATGCGGGGTCATCACGTCCAGCGCCAGCGGGTTCGGCGAATCCGGCGTCAGCCAGGCGTCGTGGAAGGTGATGCATCCACTGTCGTCGGTTGTGCCAAACAGCAAGCGGAAGTAGCTGTCTTCCGGCTTCGGCCCCTCATTCCTGAGAAACTTACGATATGCCTCGTCTTCATCCTTGGTCGGACGACGGAATCGCTTGTTTTCGACGGGGACAGCATCCCCGCCGGACGATTGCCCCCAGACCCGATGGCAGTAGTGGGCGGCAAGTCCCTTCAGGGCCGAACCGGGGATCACGGGCAACCCATAGGTGTGGTGCAGCCGGATGCCCGTTTCCAGTATGTTCTCCGAACCCAGCCCGACGATCAGCCGGCCGGCGGTTCTCAACTCGGCCGCCTCCGAGGCCGACGGCAGGGACTCTTCCCAGCGTTTGAATGCGGCCTCGTAGAGCCGCCGCAATTCGGGGTCGCCCGCGGCGGCGATAGCAGCCTTCAGGATCGTCCGCTTTTCTTTGGACCACTGCTCCGAGCCGTCCGCCGAGTGGACGGCGAAGCGCTGGAGCAACAGCCCTGCGTGCTGTCCACGGAACCGGCCCCCGCGGTCTTCTGGCCGATCCGCCGGCTGGTCCCGATTGGCCAGCGCGGTGATGGATTTCCGCATCAGTCGCCCTCCTGTGCGGCATCCGGGGCGACCGCCTCGACGTATCGCTTTAGCCAAGTCGCCGCGTCGATCGCGTCTCGGCTCAACCGCAAATACGCGCTCACCTCCTCATTTATGGTCTGCTCCTTGAGCGTCTCGGCAGACGCCACCCTTGGGTGTCCACCGGCCTTCAGAACATTTGCCAGGTCGTTGATGTAGTCGTGTTCCTTTTTGGCCAACGCGAACGCGACCGCCTGAGCCAGACCGCAGGTGTGGATCAAGGCCGGGAACTTTTTGGCGAAGCCGGTGTAGTCCCCTTTCGGCTGGCCGCGAGCCGCCACGCGGACATACGCCTCCTGGGCCAACTGCTGACTGCGGGTGTGAACGCTCACTTGGCGCCCCCTTCAAATCTTGGTGAACACGCACCGAACCTGGCCGCGTCCGACCGTCGCCTTGCCCCCGATCTGAAGGACGAATTCCGGCTTGCCGGTGGCTTTGTCGCGGGCGAACTTCTCAAGAAGATCTTCCACCTTGATCTCCACACCGTTCTTGCCGAACACCCGGTCGCAGGCGACCACGCCCGCAAGAATGGTTTCCGCAGGTAGGGATTCCTCGGTCCACAGCGCCTTGTCCGCCACGGTCTTCGTCTCGTCGCTGATCTTCACCCGAGTCTGAACCTCAGTGCCTGTTTCGGTGAGGAAGTCGAACACGACATCGGGCAGGACGGTGAATCGCTTCTTGAACTCGCCTGGCCATGTGGGATCGCCGGGAAAGACCCACTTCGCGATCGATTCGGCCCAACCTTCGACTTCGGGCTGGTCCTTGACGGCGGCGAAGTCCAGGTCCTGCAAGAACACCTGCTTGCCTTCCAGCAGCCCGGACCCCAGAACGTAGCACGTCTCGTCGTTCGGCAGGACGGGGGGTAAGCCTGGTAGCCCGGTCAGGCCAGCCAGGTCGAGCGTGCGGTGCAAGAGTTGAAGGGCGAGGCGCGACGTACACCACGCGAACGTCCCGCGGAAACTGCGCACCGGCAGGCACACCAGCCGAGCGTCGGTCGGGATCAGCGAGCCGGAGTTTGCGGCGTTGTCCGTGGCGTCCGAACTGACCCCGAACGCGGCCCTCAGTTCCGGGTACTTGAATCGATCGCCCTCTTTCTCTTTTCTTTTCGGTTCCGTCGCCCCGTAGTAATCGGCCCAGACGCCCTTGAACGCGGACCCGCGCACGAGCGGCCAGTTGGTGACCGCGTCGCGGTCGATCGGCAGGTCGATGTACCCGACCCCGCGGCCAACGCCGGTGTGGGTCGGAGTCAGGGCGTGCAGCCAGTAGATGCGATTCGCCATTACGTCTTCCCTCCGATCGCGCTGCCCCACACGCCCCATACCGCCAGCCCGAAACCGTCATTGCGGTCCTGCACTTCGTCGCTCACTGGTTGGAGCCATCGATCCTTCAGCGACGCCGCGTTGTCATTAGTTTTGAAGAAGTACACTCCGCCGGCCGGCGCCAGCCGCTTGATCGGCTTAGGCCCGCGCGGCTCCGCCAGCGACCAACCGGATACTGCCTTCCATCGCGCGATGCTCACGCCGACCAACTGGAGGTTCGGGCCGTCGGCCCACCAGTCCGGACGGCCGGTAAGCGTCGCCTCGTTTATCCAATTGGGCCGCCAGCCGTGCTTGAACACGGCAGGCGTGGCCAGCACCATCCGTATCCGGTTCGCCCCGGCCAATGCGTTCGCAACAGCCGGCGGACAAGTCCAGAGAGCCCCATTTCCGTTCGCCTGCCAACGGACGAGCCGGCGCTCGCCGCCGAGCGGGTGCAGCATGTTCAGGGTAGCGACGTTCCAGCCGTCGGCCTCGACCCGCGCTGACAGCGTGATGTCGGCGTACTTGTCCTCGAAACGGCCTTCCTTCACCCCAAATCGCGGCAGATGCGTCAGGCTCAGCCCCTCGGTGGCGAACAACTGACTCTCGGCGGCCGCGCCCGTAACGCAGTCGAGTTGAACGTGGTCCCGGACCTGCGATTTGGCGGCGGACAGGAATGTCCGGTCGTCGAACGCGACCGACTTCTCGGTCAGCCAAGCGGTTAGTTTGTCGTCAACGGGCCACCACGCCGGCGTCTCTTCCGGCTTGGCGTCTGTCTTCGCCTGTTCCTCGGTGAGCATCACCGGCCATAATCCAGCCGCCGGGAAATCGCACCCGCCGGCCACGGGGGGCTGGGGGTAAACCTGGAGCGGCCCCTTGTCGCGGTGGACAAAGCAATCGCTCGGGGCCGGCAAGTACAGCTTGCCGTCGGCGACGGGGAAGACGCCGGCGACGGGAATCGCCATTAACTTCGTGGGCGTGTCGCCAGTAAAGTCGCGGCCTTTGGTCGCCTTGACCAGGGCGGTGCGGAACGACCCGGCGACAACGGACGGGTACGGCCACGCGAGGCCCTTCATCCGGTTCCCCTGACCGACGCCAAACGGCCGGCCGTCGCGGGTCACGATCGGGTCGCAGGCAGTGAGCCGCAGGTAACTCGCGGTCATTGGTCACTCTCGTTCGTGTGGGTGGCCACCTGGAGGGCGGCGGCGATTTGCCGGGCGATCAGGAGTTCCTCGGCCAGTTGTCGGAGTGCGGCGGCGTCCGTCACGCAATCCAGCACCGGTCGTAACCGCTCGCGCAGGCTCCCGCCGCCGTGACGCTGTTTGGCCGCGATCACCCGCAGCACGTCCCGTTCGATTGCCTCCTTGACGCGCTGCTTCGCGGTCTCGTCGTCCCGACGCCAGCCGTCGTACACGTCCGCCATCCGGTTCAGGTCGGCGGCCAGCCGGTTCGGGATCGTGTCGTCCCGCAGCCACTCGGCGAATTGCTTCAGTCGTGCGTCGAGCCTATCCGTCCACTTGGCACGGACCTTGATCGGGCTGCCGCCTCGCTTGTGCAGGTGGACTGCCAGCGCGTCCTTCACCCCGTTCACATCCGGCTTCTTGGCGTGCTTCTCAGCGGCCCGTGCGTACTCCCGGAGGTCTTCAAGGTTTTCCATGAAGTGCCCAATGGCGACCCCGACCGAAAGGGTAATAGTCGTGCCAGCCTTCTCCGCCGGGGCCTTGAGGAGGTCGCCGAACGTGTCGTGTAGTTCGCGCGCGCAATCCAGGCACTGATCGACGGGGACGAACGCCAGTACGTCGTCGCCGCCGGAATACACCAGCACGCCGTGGTTGTTCTTCTCGACGATCCTCTTGGCCTCCGCCGCGAACCGGGCGAGGGTGGCGGAGAACTCGCGATGCTGGTCAGCGCAGGCGAGTTCCGAGATCGTCTTGCCCATGTTATCGCCGTCCGCGAGGATCGCCGCCAGGTACGGGTTCGGTTCCCCGAGGCCAGCCACGGCTTTGGTGAGAGGGCGGAGGCTGCCTTCATCCAACCCCGCTTCTTGCTCCAGTTCGTAGTGTCTGCTGCGGAACACGGCGGTCCCCTCATAGGGGAACGCGGCGTAGTGCGGGTGTCCGTTCTCGTAGACGTTCAGCCCGCGAATGACTGCGGGGCCGAGCCGTTTGCACTCCGCAATCACCACCCCCAGGCGCCCCTCGCGTCCGCGAATCCACGGGTCCGCCGCCACCCGGGCCACCGACGGGTACGGCTTGTCGCCGCCGGCGACCCGCTTCACGACCCCGATCACGTCGAGTTGTTCGCCGTTGCGGACCCGGAGCCTTCGGCGCGCTTCCCCCGGCCACGAGTCGCGGTACGTCCGCGGGTCCTCCCCTGCCCGCGGCCCCAGCAGCACGGTGTCCCGCATTCCGTCCAAAGACGACTTCGGCAGCCCGGGGTGTCGCTCGGCCTGCACAAAGTCGCGGCAATTCTTGCGGCCGGCGAGCAGCCGCATGACCCCGGCGCGGGCCGCCCTGTAATCGTCGCCGAGCGGCACCCACGCGGCGTAGAACTCGACCACGTCGTCCACCTGCTCGGTCCAAATTGCGGGTCGGATGACGGCGGCGATCACGTCGTCTTTCATGACTCCGGCGGCGAAGGTTCGCCAGCAGGCCTTGGCCGATTGCTTGGCTGTCCCGGCAATTTCTACTGGCTTGCTCTTGTCCGCCGGTATGACAGCCACGATCACGTTAGCGATGTTCGTATCCGGTCCCGGCGTTAGGTCGGAATCCGGGTGTGGAAAGATCAACTCTCCGCCGTCGTCACGGACGGATCGGGCGACCGCCTTGCTGATCTCGGAAAGCAGGTGAGAGCCGAACCACAGGTCGCGCGTCCGACGCGCGGCGGCGATGAATTCCTGCACCGGGCCGACGGTGAGGGCGAGGAGGTGGGCGGTCATCGGTCAGACCCTCCGAAAGTTGTCTGCGTTCTGAGCGAATGCCAGGAACGCCTCGATCGCCGACCCGTCCGGGGACGCCGCTAGCGGCGAATTCGGATACGCCGCCAGGCTCCGCCGACGAACGGCGGATAGGGGGAATGTTCGCCGGACATTATTCCGGCCCCCGAGGGTGAGATCAACATCGGTGAACCACGGCACATCCAGCGGAATGATTGCGGGTACGGCGGTCCCGTCCGCCAAGCACAGTGGTTTCAGGATTAGCGGACTCGCCATCCGCTCCGACAGTTGCTCGCCAAGGCGCGGGTAGAGAACGGTTTGCTCCACCTCGTTCCGTTGGAATTGAAACACGATCGGCAACCCGAATTCAGCCCGTGGGAAAGCGTCCGCCGGGACACCCTTGAGCGGCGGGTGCGTGCCGCCGCGCCGGTCCCGGTTCCGGATCGTTTCCCGGATCGTCTCGGGTTCCGGAAAATGCGAGCGGCCAGGCCGACCTCCGGGATGAGGTTGGTCACGACCGATCGCGCCTTGTCGGAACTCACGGAACAGCGCTACGATCGTGAGCCACGCATCGACAGGAGATTCGGCTTGGGGGCGGTAGAACAGGTGTTCTCCCAGGCGCGGCCACTGGGCGGCGGAATCGGGAGGACGGCCGAACCGTTGCTCGGCGGATCGAAACCACACCTCGATTTCCGCGACGGATCGGGGTGCCAGTTCTCGCGTCACGTTCCCCTTTCCATCCACCTCCTTACCCAGCAGCGAACCAAGCCCGCGCCGCGTGCGTCCGCCCAGGCCGCCGAAGTTCACCCATGCCCATACAGCGTCGCGAAGGTCATCGGCGATATCCTCGATCTGAGGCGGCAAGGGCTCTCGCCTGGACTGAAGGCGTTCTTTGTTCTGTGCTTTCCGCCGGAGGGCCAGTTCGCGGACGGAAATCCACGTCAGTTTGAGCCGAAATTCCAGTCCCTCGCGGATGAGCTGGTCGCCGTCTTGGAGAGCGAACAGGGCATACCGGGCCGGGCCGGACTGGAATGCGGTTTTCTCGACGAATGCCGGTGAAGCGAAGGATTCGACCTCAACGCACAGGGGACTCGGAAACTGGGTGCTGCCGAAAATCGCTTCTTCCTGCTGCGAGAGAGCGGATGTGTGGCCGAACCGCCTACCGCGCGTCGCACGCCACCAGAAGCGCAGTTGGCCGCGGATCGCCGATTCACGGATGGGCCGAGATGGATCGTTCATCCGGACGTCCACCCCGCCGCCGAACAGGGGCGTGATGAGGTGTATCTTGTACTCCTGCACCACTCGATCCGAAGGCGGCCTGGCGAGACCCTGAGGACAGGGCGGAATGTCGCTCGGCTTGGGCATGGGTTCAACTCCGGCGAGAGGGGGTGGTTGGGAAGTGATAATACCCCCTGCGCAGGCGTCCCGCAATCTTCGTAGTGGATTTCGGCGGAAATAAAATCGCTTGTGTCGCCAGCTTGTGAAATGAGCGTCTTACTCGCCGCCGCCCAGCTGCACCAGGAACGCCAGCTGTTCCAGCTGCACCGTCACATCGACCGACACGACGCTGACGCCGGCCGGCGGACGCAGCACCCCCGGAGCGAACGTCAGCACGCCGCGCACGCCCGCCGCCGCCATCGCATCGGCCGCCGCCTGGGCCGACTCCCCCGGGACCGTCAGCACGCCCAATTCCACGCCCAGCGCCGGCAGCACGTGCGGAATCGCCTCGGGAGAATGCACTTCCAGCCCGTCGATGCACTGGCCGATCTTGGCGGGGTCGGCGTCGAACAGGGCTGTGATGCGAAAGCCTCGCTCGGTGAAACCGCGATAGCGCAGCAGCGCCCGGCCGAGGTTGCCGACGCCGGCCAGCGCCACGCGCCATTGCCGATCGACGCCGAGCGCATGGCGAATCGCCGCCGCCAGCTCCGGGGCCGCGTAGCCGACGCCGGGATGGCCGAGGTTGCCGAGATAGGCCAGGTCCTTCCGCACCTGGGCGTCGGTGACGCCGAGCGCCTCGCCCAGGACGCCGCTGGACACCTTGGCGGCGCCTTCCCGCAGCAGCGCTTCCAGCCGGCGCAGATAGAGGCTGAATCGGCCGACGCTGGCCCGCGACAGGCGCGGCTCCGGTTCACTCGCCCCGCGGGCGGCTTCCTCTTTGGCCATGGCGGTATTGTAGCCCCGGGCGAGCCGGGGGCGTCAGGCCCCGGATGGAGGATTCGGGAATTGCACCTTGCATCCGGGGGCTGACGCCCCCGGCTCGCTTTCCTACGCTTACGGCATGACCGCCGACGTCATCACCGAAGTCCCCCCCCTGGCCCCGCGCGACCCCGACGCCAACAAGGGCGATTTCGGCCGCGTCCTCCTCGTCGCCGGCAGCCGCGGCATGTCCGGGGCCGCCGTCCTCTGCGCTTCCGCCGCTCTCCGCGGCGGGGCGGGGTTGGTTCGTCTCGCGCTCCCGGCCGGCATCCTGCCGATCGCCGCCGCCGGCAATCCCTGTTACATGACCGTGCCGCTGCCGGAAGACGATCAGGGTCGGTTCGCCGCCGCCGCCGCTGCGGAAGTGGTTTCTCTGCTCGGCCAGAATACGTCCGCCGGCCTCGGCCCCGGACTCGGACGCGGCGACGGCGTCTCGGCGGTCGTCCGGGCCGTTCTCGAACGGACGACGTTGCCGCTCGTCGTTGACGCCGATGGACTCAACGCGCTGCCGCCGATGCTGGGTGTGCTGAAGCGCCGGCGCGGGCCGACGGTGCTGACGCCGCATCCCGGCGAGTTCGGCCGGCTCATCGGCGCCGACGCGGCCGCCGTCCAGGCGAATCGCCAGGATTTGGCCGTCCGCTTCGCCGCAGAACACGGCGTCGTGCTGGTGCTGAAAGGGCGGGGAACCATCGTCACGGACGGTCGGCGCCTCTATGTGAATACCACCGGCAATCCCGGCATGGCTGCCGGCGGCACGGGCGACGTGCTGACCGGCCTGACCGCGGCGCTGTTGGGCCAGAAGCTGGAACCGTTCGCCGCCGCCCAGCTGGCGGTGTATCTGCACGGCCTGGCCGGCGACCTGGCGCGCGACGCCCTCGGCGAAACCTCTCTCATCGCCGCGGACCTGCTCGACTATTTGCCGGGGGCGTTCCTGGCCCATCGCCATTGACACGGAACGTCCGGCATGAGACTTTAGCCACAACCCGTATCTTCCCCGCAGGGCCGCCGAACATGAATCTGTTGTGTCCGAACTGTCAAAAGCCGCTGAGCGTGCCGGATCAGTACGCCGGCCAGCCGATGCGCTGCCCCCTGTGCGCCGGCACCTTCTCCGTCCCCGCGCTGCCGCAGACGTCGGCGCCGCCGCCGCCCCCGCCGCCGCCGCCTCCGCCGCCGGCCGTGACGCCTCCGTCGCCGGCGCCCGACGTTTACAGCTTCAAAGACCCGGCGCCCCCGCCTCCGCCGCCCCCGCCGGGCATGGCGCCGCTGCCGCCGGTGCACGACCTCGATCTGCCGATGCCGCCGCCGATGCCCGGCGGACCGCCGCACTATCACGGCGGACCGCCGCCGGCCTACACGGAAGAGCATCCCACCTTCCCGGCGACGCCGACGCCGGAAGGCTACCATCGGCGCTTTGCGATCTGGTTCAGCCCGAAGTATCTGCAGTGGGTGGCGCCGGCCGCGGTGGCTCTCGTCTTTGTGCTGTCGTTCTTTTCTTGGACGGGGATTTACCCCGGCGGCGTGGCCCAGGACACGCAGAATTTTTGGCAGGCCACCTTCGGATTTTACAGCCCCGACCCCGACATCCCCGGTTCGACGCTGGAGAAGGACGAACGGCCAGGCGTGAATTTCCTTCTGATTTTCTTCATGCTCGTGTTCTTCCTGACCTTGCTGGCGACGGCTGCGTGCGTTGTCCTATTCTTCGTGCCGCCGGCCAGCTTACCGCCCGCCGTCCACATCATGCTGCCGTGGCGTTGGGGCATTGTGGCAGTGTTCAACCTGGTTCTGCTGTTCTTCCTCGTCCTGCAAATGGTGTTCGGCTTCAGCCTGGAAAACAACGCCATGGCCGCATTCGAGAAGGCGAGGGCGGATGCGCTGAAGGCGCGCGGAGACAAGCCGCTCACGACGGAAGAAGCTCGCGCACAGGCTATCGGGCGGGGTATAGTGCGTCAGACGATCAGCCGCACCATCTGGCTCGACCTGACCGTGCTGTTCCTGATCCTGGCCGTGCTCGGCGCCGGCTTGACGTTCTGGGTGCAGCGACGCGGAGCGCGGCCCGCGCCGCGGATCGACATGCTGATGTGAGAGGCGCTCCGTACAAGCACGCAGCGCCAGCAAGTGCTTTCATCACAACACTTGCTGGCGCTGCGTGCTGCTACTCCCATACCGCCGCTTCCTCGCCGTCCAGGCGCAGCGTCAAGCATTTCGCACTGCCGCCCGATTTCAGAAATTCATCCAACTCCACTGCGATCGGCGTGTATCCCGCCGCCCGCAGGTCGGCCGCCAGCTTCCCGCAGCCGGTGTTCGTCACCACCGTCTTGCCGACCACCACCGCGTTGCAGCCGAAGCGCTTCGCCTCCGTCTCCGACGCCGCGATCAACCGCGGCACGTGTTTTTCCAGCACCTTCCGGCCATACACGTCGAACGCCTCTGGGTAGTAAATGGCCTCGCCGGGCGCCAGCGGGCAAAAGCATGTATCCAGGTGGTAAAAGTACGGATTGACCAATTCCAGCGGCAGCACCTGGCGGCGGATCAGGCCTGCCAAGTGCTGATGCCCCTGCACGTCGCTGCGGATGCGGTAGCCGGCGAAGAGCGACGGGCCGCAGAAGAGGGCGTCGCCGGCCCCCTCGAAGAACAGGCCCGGCGGCAGATGCTCCACCGTGAAGCCGTGGGCCGCGAACCAGGCGTCGAAGTGCGGCGATTCGCGGGCGCGCACCTCATGGCGGAACTGCGAGCTGAAGAAACGCCCGCCGAAGACCAGCCCCGCGTTGGCCGTGAACACCAGATCGGGCAGGCCGGGCTGCGGCGTCATCAATTCGACCGTGACGCCGAGACCGGTGAGCGCGTCGCGGAGTCGTCCCCATTGGGCGCGGGCGCGTTCGAGGCTGCTGCCGCGCGATCGGCTCATCCAGGGATTGATTTCGTATTCAATTCCGTAATAGTCTGGCGGGCACATCAGGATGCGCGGCTGTCGCATCGGGTTCCTCCTGAATCAGGCCCCATGAGCCGGAAGCGTAAGCGACGGACCGCAACCGTCGCTTACGCTTCCGGCTCGTAAGGATGCGTCCAGGCCGTCCAGCGCCTCGGAATCCGGCTCAAACTTCCGGGCGAACCAGCAGCCGCTCGCCAGGATCGCCGGCACGTCCGCCAGGCCCAGCGCCTTCGGATGCGGATCGCCCAGACTCCATTCCGTATAGCGTTTGTTGTCGTTCACGATGCGGAGCGTCGGGTCATTGCACAGAATGCAGTGAAAGTACGACTCGTCGGCGCACCAGACCTTGCGGTAATGGCGGGCGAGGGCGGGGCGATTGTCGTGGAAATCGAGGATCGCAGCGACCGTCTTGCGGTTGACCGTGAACCACTGCCAACCGGCCCAGCAGCGGAACGTGCGCGAGAACGGCAACAACGGCCGCGACAGCCAGCGCGGCAGCCGCACCGGCCGCCAGGAAAAACGCAAGCGCGGATTGATGTAGTAAACGTTGAATGGATAGTGCAAATAGCGATTCAGCCGGGCCGGCTCTTTTCGGCAGAACGGATCGGCCGGTTCGACGGGATGGTGCTGCAAGAAAGCGTCCGCGTTGGCGCGTTCCAGATCGGCCAGCACAGCGGAGGCCGGGGCGCATGGATAATCGGCGCCGCTGAGCAGCGTGAACCATTCCGGCGCGTCGCTTTGCTTGTGCAGCAATCGGATTCCGGCGAGGGTCGCTTCGACCAGCGAGAAGCGGCCCCACTCGGTCGGCACATGCGGCCGGACGAAGCGGACATCGCCGGGGAAACTCGCTGTATCCAGATCGCATTTGCCGAAATCATGATGAATCACGATCGGCGGCTCGCCGTAGATCGCGTTGAGCCGGCGGACCAGGCGCAGCATCTGCTGCGGCTGGTTGTGCGTCAGCAGGACGAAGCCGAGGGGGTTCATTGATTTTCTCTGCACGAGCACTTGCTGGCGCTGCGTGCTCCCTGCGCTCACACGCCCAGCTCCGCGACCAGCGCTCGCAGGAACGGCTCGGCGTCGGTCACGACGCC
>DATKHW010000772.1:0-3773 GCA_035546275.1 Gemmataceae bacterium | reverse complement strand
AGGACGGCGGCGGTCACGGGCAGGGATCAGGGAAGGGGACTCGATCGGACACGAGGGAAACGCGAAATGGCCCCGGAGGGACTCGAACCCTCACGCCTTTTGGGCATCCGGTCCTAAGCCGGACGCGTATGCCATTCCGCCACGGGGCCGCGGGGCCGACGTCCAACTCAGTCTATGGTCACTCGCCGCGCCGCGTCAAGCGCGCCAAAAACAAAAGGGACCGCCGTTCCTCCTCGGCGGTCCCCGCGCGTCGTCTCTTCTCGTCCGGCCCGCTCAGCTCCAGCGCTTCCGCACCTTCTCCGACAGCTCGAACACCGCCCGGTTGGCCACTTCCAGCTCGTCCTGCACGCGCTCGATATCTCGCACCGCGTCCCAGCTGAATTCCTTCTCCAGCGACTTGTTCAGACGCGACAGCTCCGCGTGCAGCATCTGGCAATAGTCGAAGCCCTGCGACAGCTTCCACGCCTCGGGGCTGTAGACCGCCTTGAGGTCCCAGGTGCCGTTTTCCGACAGCTTCTCCACCGTCACGTAATCGATCACGTAGTTGATGGGCGCTCCGCTCGTCTTGTGCGGGACGCCTTCGGTGGTCACCCAGTAACGGGTGTCCGTGGTTTCCAGCTTCAACTCCAGTTTGCCCCAGGTCTCGGCCACCTGGTGGATCGTCGGGAGGCGCCGCAGCGAGTGGAGCGCCGGTCGGATGGCGGTGGTCATGACGTTTTCAACCCCTCATTGGATCGGCCGGCCGCGTCGTCGGACCGGGTTGCAGCGGAAGGCGATGTCGGCAAATCCTACGCATCCCGCGTGCCGCTGATCTCTGCAATTGCAGGAAAATCCCCCGCCCGGTGCAGACGGCGCCCTTCGTTCCAAGTGCCGATCCTGTCGCTGTTTGCAATTCAGCAGCGGCGCGCCAAACGGTCGGCTCTGCGCAGTCCTTCCGACCGCGCTAACCGGCCTTAACATCGGCAACAAGGCTCGCTAATCCGCCTTGGCAAAGTCGGCCGGATTTCGGTCAGGATTTGCGCAAGCAGCTGCCGAAGAAGGGGAAGCGACCGGATTGACCGCGTCCATTGACGGGGGATTTCATGGAGGCGCTGCGCCGCATACGCAACCGGGACGGATCGGCGCCGGCGCTGTGCAGCCGCTGCGGCGCCGACGGCTGTCCGTGGGACCGCCTCGCCGATCAGCCGATGTGCCCCGACTGCCAGGAGGCGCTGGCGCTCGGCGAAGGCCCCATGCTGCGCCAGCGCGGCGAACGCCGGGCCTGCGCGGTCTGCGGCCGCTCTGGGACGCTGCGCTACCTCACCTATCCACTTCATAGCGCCGAACCCGTGGAGATGGACCTGTGCGGCGCCCATTGCGAGGCGCTGCTGGCCCGCCGCCTGGAACGATCCGCGTTTCGCCGCCTGGAACTGCTGCTTCAGGCGGCGGGGGTGGAGGCGAAAGAGATTTTCCTTCTCCACGAAGCGTTTTACGACCGGCAGGGTCGGCCGTTGCAGCCGATCCGGGAGGCGTGGTAGGCCGTTCTCACCTCATCCACTTCCGGCTCACCGGCGGTCCGAAAATCTCCACCAATACGAATGCCGTCGCCATCGACTGCGGCTGGCCCAGCAGCCCCTGCAATTGCTTCGCGACCGGCGAAACCGTGCGCGTCGGGCGGGCGAGGACGCCGCCCGCTTGGGGCGGCGGCGCGGCCGGCGGCGGCAGCGGCTGAATCTCGGCGGGAATCGACGAACCAGCGGGAGTCGCCGGCGCCGTCACTTCCTCGTCGTCGGGCACGATTTCGAGGATGACCGGGGCCAGCGCCGGTTTCGGAGCGAACGGCGCGGGCGGCGGCGGTGGGGGCAGCGGCCCCGGCGGCCGCAGCTCCGACGCCGGACGAGCGACAGACGGCAAGTTGCGCGGCCGTTCGGCGGGACGCTGGACGGCCGGCGGTCGCTGAAAATCCCGGGGCCGCGGCGGCCGATCCACCGGCCGCGCCCATGGTCGTTCCGCCGGACGCGGCGGCGGATTGGGCGCCGCCTCCTCGCCGCGGCGTCGGCGGGCATCCGCCAGGAAACGATCCAGGTCCGTCCCGCGGCCGGCGGGCCGCGGCCGCTGCGGCCGCTGGTTCCGCTCCCGCTCTTCATTGGCCTTGCGGACCAGCGTGATGATGAAGCCGATGCCGACGGCGACGATCACAAAAACAATCGGAATCCACTCGTCCATACGCCTTCCCTCCGACGCCCGGGGCGGCCGTCCGCCGACTCAGCTCGACGATTGGTCGCCGCCGACGCCGGCGATGGACGAGCGCATCTTCGTGTCGGCCTGGATGTTGCGCAGGTTGTAGTAATCCATGACGCCGAGCCGGCCGTTTTTGAAGGCGTCGGCGATGGCTAGCGGCACCTGCGCCTCCGCCAGCACCACCTGCGCCCGGTTCTCCTGCACGCGGGCCGACATTTCCTGCTCCAGGGCCACGGCCAAGGCCCGCCGTTTCTCGGCGTTGGCCTGGGCCACGCGCAGGTCGGCCGCCGCCTGGTCGGCCTGGAGGTTGGCGCCGATGTTGGCGCCGACGTCGATCTCGGCCACGTCGATCGACACGATCTCGAACGCCGTCTGCGAATCCAGCGCGTTGTGCAGCACCGCCTGGGAAATCAGGTTGGGGTTGGCCAGCACGTCGGTGTGGTGCTCGGCCGAGCCGATGGCCTTGACGATGCCCTCGCCGACGCGGGCGATGATCGTCTCCTGCGTGGCGCCGCCGACCAGCCGGTCGAGCTTGGTCCGCACCGTGACGCGGGCGCGAGCCTTGAGCTGAATGCCGTTCTTGCAGACGCCGTCCAGCGTGTTGTTCGGCTTGTTCGGATTGGGCGAGGGGCAGTCGATGACCTCCGGGTTGACGCTGACCTGGACGGCCTTGTAGATGTCGCGTCCGGCCAGCTGGATGGCGGCGGCGGTGCTCCACGGCAATTCCATGCCGGCCTTGTGGGCGGCGATCACGGCCTGCACTACCTGTTCGAGCTTCTTGCCGTTGGCCAGGAGGTATTCCTGCAATTCCCGCGTGGACACTTTCACGCCGGCCTGGACCAGCGCGATCTTCATCTGAACGACCTGGTTGTAGTCGAGCTTGAGCAGCCTCATGCGGATCATGTCGCCGACGCCGACGTCGGCGCCGGCCAGGATGCTGCGGACCCACAGGCCGACGAAGCTGAAGAAGATGAACAGGAAAATCAGCAGGATGACGACGGCGGCGATGGTGCCGGCGACCCAGCCGATCACGGGCCAGTTCACGTCGTCTGCGGCAAACAGGATTAGTGACATCGGATTCTCCGTTGAAGGTATCTCGTCGGCGCCTTGACTTCAGCTGAAAAACGCCTCGTCCAGCTCGCCGAGGTCCTTCGGCTTCTCGACGGGCCGCACCAGGACTTTGCCGCCTTGCACGTCGATGCAGCGCACCCACACGCCGCCTCCG
Organism: Gemmataceae bacterium; assembly: GCA_035546275.1. GTDB lineage: Bacteria > Planctomycetota > Planctomycetia > Gemmatales > Gemmataceae > UBA4732. The sequence goes on along the minus strand of DATKHW010000772.1, from coordinate 328 downwards.
ACCATCGTGCCTTCGGTGATGACGTCCACGCGTCGGCCGTCGAAGTCGGCCACGCCGGCCGGACGCAGCGGCGCCAGCGTCTTGCCGATGCGGCCGCGCAATTTCTCCAGTTCCTGGTGCAGCGGCAGGGACGCCAAAGTGGCGTCCGGCCGCGGCTTGCCCAAAAGCAAACTCCGCCCCAGCGGCGTCTTGGGCCAGACGACGAACAAGAGCGTGGCCATGAGCGGAACGATCACGATCACGGCCAGCAGCGCCGCGACGCCTGTGGTGCTGCCCGCGGTGAACGTCAGGCCGACGCCGACGCCGATGAAGCCCAGCGACGTGACGA
>DATKHW010000771.1:0-4347 GCA_035546275.1 Gemmataceae bacterium | reverse complement strand
GGCTACGCTCTAGGCCTCACCGCCCAGAACTGGACCGAATCCGAACGCATCACATGGCGCTATGGAGTTTTCCAACCAGCGACCAATGTCTTCGGCGTGGCCTTGAACAAGTATACATTGGGGGCCCGGGTCACGGCCCTGCCGTGGTACGACGACGACGGCGAAGAACTGATCCACATCGGCCTCGGCTACTGGGGCGGCGAGATCGTGCAAGACGAGCTGCGCGATCGGGCCCGGCCTTTGCTGCGCAACGCCCCTGGTTTTGCCGTGCCGGTGTTCGTGGATACGAGCGAGGTCCCCGGCAGTCAGCAGTACACAATCGCCCCGGAATTCGCGATGGTTTGGGGCTCGCTCACGGTTCAGGCCGAGTACGCAGGGCAATTCCTGCTCAACGCAATCGATTCAAACGGCCAGGACCAGGGGACCCTCTTCTATCATGGCGGCTACGCCGAGGCGCTGTATTTCCTGACCGGCGAGCACCAGGATTACGTGCGAAAGGAAGGCGTGTTCGGCCGGGTCGTGCCGCGGAACGATTACCACTGGAAAGAGGGCGACTGCTTCTCCGCGTGGGGCGCCTGGCAGGTCGGCGTGCGCTTCAGCTACCTCGACCTGAACAACAAGGCCATTCAAGGCGGCGAGATCTACGACTGGACCGTCGGCCTCAACTGGTATCTGAACCCGAACATGAAGGTGCAGCTGAATTACATCGCCGAGCACCGCGATCAGCCCGGAGTGGCGCCGGGTTGGATCAACGGAGTCGGCATGCGGGCGGGATACGATTTCTAAGGGTCTGTCCCATAAGTCCCTCGCCCCCGTACTCGGGGGAGAGGGGGCATGGTTTCCTGGGCCAAAAATCCCTCACCCCCGACCCCTCTGCCCGGAGTACTGGGGAGAGGGGAGAAGCTTATGGGACAGTCACTAAGTCTTGAGCCCTTGGCGAATCGTAATGGAGAATTGCGGATCGCCGATCAAACACGGGTGCTTGTACTGCTCCAGCGTCCCGCCTGTCCGCTTGAGCCGCTGCCGGTCCCACTCGCGCCATACACCCGGCGCCAACAGCTCTAATCGCAGCGCCCCCAATCGCAAGCTGTCGCGCTTCGACGCGTATTCGATGTTGCACTCCTTCAAGAGCGCGTCCAGCCGCTCCGTCAACCGCCGGCCCGCTTGCGCGTCCGCCAGGTCGCCGCGCTCCACGAACAAACCGTAATACGGCTGCTCGCCTTCCCAGCACGGCGCCAGGCTGTACGAAGTCAACGTCAGGTCCAGCTCGTGAAGCGCTTTTGCCATCGACTGCGTCACATGGTATTCAGACAATTTCTCTCCGGTGATGCTGGAAAAATGAGCGCCCTTGCTCAGGAACTCGATCAGCGGCGTCTTGTTGTGGAAGCCGACCACGCGAACCACGTCGTGGATGTCATAGCGGTACAGCCCGAAAGCCGTCGTCGGCAGCAGGTAGTAGTTCCGCCCCTCCAACACCTCGTCGGCCGTCAGCACCGTGGGTTGCGGACTTTCCATCTCCTCTTCGGGAATGAACTCGAAGTAATGCGAGGTCACGTCCAGGACGCCGGCCGGCGTGGCGTCGGACATAGGAATCGTCATGCGGCCCTCGCTGGCGATCAGGCCGACGTCGCGCACCGGCAAGTCGCCGTAATAGCGGGGATAGTGCCGCAGGAACGCGCCCATGCTGCCGCCGGTCCAGTTGCCGAGGAGGCAATGCGGCGCCCAGTAGTCGCGCGGCAACAGTGACCCCGTCCGGGCGATGATCGCCTCCAGTTCGCGGACCCGCTCCGGTTCCTTCCGCAGCCGCGATCGCAGCGACTCGCGCACATCGGCCGGCACGTCGATTTTCCCGTCCAGCGTGCCGTCGGCCAGGTCGCGCAGCAGCGCTTCCTTTTTCTCATCGCCGATGCGGGCCAGGTTGATGAGCGTGCTGGGATTGGCCGCGATCATCATGCCGACCTTGTGCGGCAAGCTCAGCCGGACGGCCGTGTAATACTTCGCCGCGGCGTCCTTGATCCGGCCGACCGCGGCCGGCACGCAATAAAGGAACCGGACGATCCGCTTTTGCATCGTCGCCGTCAGGCCGGTGACGGCGCCGCACGGTACGCCGGTTTCGGTGCGCGTCTCGCACCAGTCGCCGGACATCTGCACGATCGGCCGCATCGCCACTTGCGGCCGATCCTGAAACGCCTTGAGGCCCCAGATGTTCCAGCCGCGCTTGTAGTCAGCCAAATACTGATCGGTGACGGGGATGTATTTTCGCGTGGCCGTCGTGCCGCTGGTCAGCGCGAACATATGAATGCGCGCATCGGCCAAGAGCGCGTTGGTCTCGCCGCGGCGGACGCGGGCCATGTACGGCTCGACGCGGTCGTAGCCGGCGACGGGAACCTGGCGGCGGTAGTCGGCGAGATTGCGGATCGCGTTAAAGCTATGATCGCGGCCGAAGGCGGTGTCTTGCTGGCGAGCGAGGATGCCGCGGAGGAGAGCGTCTTGGACTTCGCGCGGCCGTTGCGTGGCGGCCTCGAACAGGGCCAGCCGCCGGCGAATCGGCACGGCGATGAGCTTCGCCGCGACCCGCCGAATGAGGAATTGCAGCATGGAATCGACGCCGCGCCGAATCACATTGGGCATGGCGATCTCGGGAATCCCGGCGAACGGTCGGCGTCAGCCGGCCGGCGATGCGTGTTTTCGGCGAGCAGCCGGCTCACGCCGGACGCTCGCCTTGTCTTCTTTGCGATCTTTGCGTCTTTGCGTGAGACTATCCTGCGCCAAGTGGTTGTTGAAAAAATCCAGGACGCGGCGGCGATACTCGTCGCCGGCCGTTTGCAGGGCCATGTTGTGCTTGGCGCCCTCCACGACCCACAATTCCCGTGGCTCACGGGCGCAGCCGCAGAGGGCGCGGGCCATCTCCGGCTTGATGTAGGTGTCGCCGCCGCCGTGGATCATGAGCAGGGGGCGCGGCGCCAGGCGCGGCAGCGCGTCCTCCAGATGCGGGAAGCGGCAGCCCCGCAGCCGCTCGATCTTGGCTAGCCCCGCCAGGCCGATCAAACCGTAGTACCACGAGGGCACAAGTCCCTGAATGAGCAGACGGTTGTTGTAGATGCGGAACCACTGGCGCATGTACGGCACCAGCGTGGTGTAGACGCCGAAGACGCCGTCGGTGACGAAGCAGCGGACGTAGGGATCGCGAGCGGCCGCCAGCAACCCGGCGCCGGCGCCCTTGCTGACGCCGAAGAAGCCGACGCCGCACGGGTCGGCGTCGGGCCGGTTCTTGAGGTAGGTCAGCGCCGCCTGCGCGTCGTTCACTTCAAACTGCGTGACCCATTGCAACGGCTCGTAACCCGGCGGACAATCGCTGTCGCCCTGGCCGCGCGTCTCGAAAGCGAACACGTCGTACCCGGCCGCCAGCAGATGTTCGCAATAGGGTTGACACGACCAGCGATTGGAGCCGAATTCCAGGCCGAAAAGGATCACGCCGCGCCGCGGTCCAGCGGCGCGGAGATAGCAGCCGGCCAGCGTCGCGCCGTCGGCGGCGGGGAAGCGCACGTCTTCGGCCTCCGGGACCGGCTGCCCGCGCGGCACAATGAACAGCGGCTTCTCCTGGAAGATGCGGACGAGAATGTCCATATAGCGGATCCGCAATTCCCAGTAGCGGACCAGGAAGACCAGCGCGACGCCCATAGGTGCGCTGCACAAAATGCCAAACCCCAGCCAGAAGAGAAACACGAGGCGGTCTCCATCGTCCGTTGTCAGTGGTCCGTTGTCCGTTGCGGACCACTAACGGCATATTATCGGCGATGCGTGTCTCTGTCCGCGACTGCGCGCGTCGTCCAGCAGCGGACGGCGGACGAGGGACAACGGACTAATCCGTGAAGCGGCTGACGACGAGCGAGATGTTCTGCCCGCCGAAGCCGAAGCTGTTGCTGAGGGCGTGAGCAACCCGCTTTTCGCGGGCAGCGTTGGGGATGTAATCGAGGTCGCATTCGGGGTCGGGCGTTTCGTAATTGATGGTGGGGGGCAGCACGCCGCGGCGGAGCGCTTCGACGCAGGTAATCAGCTCCGCGGCGCCCGCCGCCGCGATCAGATGGCCCAACATGCTCTTGCTGCTGCTGATCGGCGTCTTGTAAGCCGCCTCGCCGAAAACCTGCTTGATCGCAACGGTCTCAACGCGGTCGTTGACCTTGGTGCTGGTGCCGTGGGCGTTGATGTAACCGACGTCGGCCGGGTTGACATGGGCGTCCTTCAGCGCCTCGGCGATGCAGGCGATGGCGCCGCGGCCTTCCGGATGGCTGTCGGTGACGGCGAAGGCGTCGGCAGTGGAGCCGTAGCCCGTCACCTCGCCGTGGA
>DATKHW010000770.1:0-5738 GCA_035546275.1 Gemmataceae bacterium | reverse complement strand
CGGCCCAGGTCAAGGCGGGGCGGACGACGGACGCCCTGTTTTCGCACGTCGATTTCGCTCCGACGCTGCTGTCGCTGTGCGGCGTCAAGCCGCCGGCCGAGATGCAGGGGACCGACCTGTCGCGGCTGCTTCGAGGGCGGACGGACGAAGGACCGGATGCGGCGTTTTTCCAGATCTTCGTTCCCTTCGACGGCGACGGCACGCCGTTCGGCTGGCGCGGCGTGCGGACGGCCCGGTACATGTACGCCCGCAGCGAGAAGGCGCCGTGGCTGCTGTACGACCTGGAAAAGGACCCCGACGAATTACACAACCTAGCGACGGACCCGGCGGCGGAGTCGGTGCGCGCGGACATGGAAACGCGACTGGCGAAGTGGATGAAGGACACGGGCGATTCGTGGAAGTTCGATTCCGACGTGAAGGTGGACGACAAGGGCCGGCTCACGCGCTTCCAGGCGTTTTATACGATCGATGAGTATCTGAAATGGGCGGCGGATCATCCTGATCTGGCGCCGAAGGATTGAACCAACGGCGAGTCCGAAAACGCCGTTCCGCGGCAGACATCCGAAGTCCGTGACCAAGGATAAGGCCGATGAGCAAGCCGTTTGACGCCTCGCTCAAAGCGATGCTGGAGGCCTCTCCCGCGGACTGGCTGAGGCTGGCCGGCTTTCCGGTGGTGCGGGCGGAAGTGATCGACGCCGACGTGTCCACCGTCACGGCGGCGACGGACAAGGTGCTGCGGCTGTTCGGCGATACGAACGCCGTCATGTCGTTCGACTTCCAGGCCGGCCCCGACGCCGGCCTGCCGCGGCGGGTCCATTGCTACAACGCCCTGCTCGAAGAGCGCCACCGACTGCCGGTCCACAGCGTCGTCGTGCTGCTGCGGCCACAGGCCGACCTGCGGTCGATCACCGGCTGCTACCAGCAGCGGTTCCCCGGTGCGAGCGACCCCTACCTGACCTTTTTCTACCAGGTGATCCGCGTCTGGGAGTTGCCGGCGGAGCGGTTGCTGTCCGGCGGCGCCGGCACGCTGCCGCTGGCGCCGATTGGGGCGGTGACGGAGTCGGAGCTGCCGGGCGTGATCGACCGGCTCAAGGAAAAGCTGGCCACGCCAAAGTATCGCAAGACGGCGGGTCAGCTCTGGACGGCGGTGGACGTGCTGATGGGATTGCGGTACGATCGGGTGTTGGCGGAGCAATTGCTGCGAGGGGTACGAGGTATGAAAGAGTCCGTGACGTATCAGGCGATCGTGGAAGAGGGGGTCGCTAAGGGCCTGCTCAAGGGGGTGCGGCACACGCTTCTTCGCGTAGCCGAACAGCATTTCGGCACGCCGCCTAGCGCCGCCGTGCGGTCCCGCATCGAGTCGATCAATAGTCTGGACGTGCTGGATCATCTGAGCGACCGCGTGTTGCAAGTGCATAGCTGGGAAGAACTGCTGGCCGATGTGCCGGCGCCGGAACAGAGACGGGGCCGGAGTAAGCGGAGCCCGTAGGGGGTGGGACGCATGAAAGAGTCCGTAACATACCAGGCGATCGTCGAGGAGGGGGTCGCCAAGGGCCGCCAGGAAGGAGCGCGGCGCACCCTTCTTTGCCTAGGCGAAGAGCTCTTCGGCAAGCCGGCTTGCGCCTCGGTTCGATCCCGAATTGAGTCGATCAACAGCCTGGATACTTTTGATCACTTGATCATCCGGATGTTGCGGGTGCATAGATGGGAGGACCTGCTGGCCGACACACCCACGCCGGAGCCGCGGCGGGGTCGGCGGAAGAAGCGCTAAGCTCCGCTCTGCTTGAAGTCAGGCCGCCTGCCGAAGCGCCTCCACGGGCGGCGCCGCGGGACGAGCGTCCGCCGCCTTCTTCCGCCCGCCAAGCAGATGCAGCACCGCCGGCAGGAACACCAGCGCCGACAGCATCGAGCAACCGACGCCCAGCGTCAGGATCAATCCCAACCCCGCCAGGCCGCGTTCGCTGGAAATCATCAGCGTGCCGAAGCCGATCATCGCCGTCAGCGCCTTGACCATCACGCCGCGGCCGATGGCGTGGCTGATCGTCGAGCGACCCTCGGCCCGCCGGATCAAGTAGTCGTGCAGGACATGGACTCCGTTGTCCACGCCGACGCCGAGGATCAGCGGGAAGGCGATCATGTTGGCGGGGTTGAGCGGCACGCCGAACAGGCCGAGTATTCCCAGCGTCAGCGTCACGCCCATAACCAGCGGCGCCAGCGCGATCAGCGTGTTTCGCAGACTGCGGAAGTCGCAGAAAAGCACGGCCGCGATCACCAGAAAAGCGTACAATCCCGCTCGCTGCAATCCGTCTTTCATCGCCTTGAGGCCTTCGACCGTGCCGAACGGCTTGCCGGTCGCCGCGGGGTCCACCTTCCGCACCTGTTCGGTAAAATGCTCCAGCGGGCCGAAGTCCCAGAGACAGTCCTTGGCGAAAACGCGCAGCAACCACTTGCCGTGTGGGCTGACGTAGCGCTCGCGCAGCTCGGTCGGCAGGTCGCTCAGCAGAATCGGCTTTGGCGACGACACGTCGCGCAGCTTGTGCAAGTCCGCCGACAGGTCGCCGGCCAGTTTCTCCTCGAATCCCTTGAGCGTCTGCCCCGTCTCGTCGTCCTTTTCCGGCGGCAGGCGGTCGAGCAGCCCTCGCAGCAACGGCGGCAGGTCGGCTATCAGCGCCCGGTCGGTTTCGCGGGGGGACGGCGCCGTCTGCGACAATCCCTGGAGGAATTGCGACAGCTCCGTTCGCAGGACGCGGCCGACCGGCGGATCGTGTTCGATGGCCTTGTTCCGTTCCGGCAGATGCTGAAGACGATCCTGAATATCCGCGAGCAGCGGCAGCTTCTTGTCCTGACCGGGCGGCACGAGCGTCGCCATTTCCACCACGCGGCTGACTTCCGGCAGCTGCTCGTATTTCGCCTTGAGTTCGAGGGCCTTTTCCGGGCTGTCGGCGATGCTCAAGGCGTGCCAGCTGGCCCCGGCCGTCTCGCGGATCAGCGTCATTTCCCAGCGCACCGATTCCAGGTCCTGCGCCTGCAGGTGGAGCAGATTATGGTCGTAGCGGACACGGCTCACACAGATTCCCAGCCCCGCCAGCAGCGCGACGCCGCCGGCCGTCACCCACCACGGCCGGCGCGACAGCAAGGGCAGCCACGAATTGTCCGTGGTCCGTGGTCCGTGGTCCGTAGTCCGTGGTCCGTTGGCTTGCTCACAACGGACAACGGACAACCGACAAAGGACAATCTTCCGTCGGTCGAACAGCATCAGCAGCGACGGCAGCACCGTGAAGCAGGCGAAGGCGCACAGCAGCACGCCGCAGCCGGCGATCCAGCCCAGCTCCGCCACGGCCTGGAAATCGGCCAGCACCGCCGCATAGAACGCCAGCGCCAATGTCATCGCCGCCGTCAGGTTGCCGACCGCGACGTGCGTCGTCGTGTGCAGCAGGGCCGTGCGCACGTCCGCCCCCTGCCGCCGGGCCTGTTCGTAGCGCATCACCCACAAGACGCCATAGTCGCCCATGCCGATCAGCATGACGGCGAATGTGGCCGACAAAATGTTAAGATGGCCGACCGTCAATGTCAGCCAACCCAGCGCCCACGCGGTGCCGACCAGGAGCGTCACCAGCGTCAGCGTCGGATAAGCTACGCCGCGATAGACGACGAGGAACAGCACGGCCACGCCGGCCACGGCCAGCCACGACGCCCATTGCGTGTCGCGCTGGGCGGAGGCCATTTCGTCGGTCTCCAGCACCGGCATCCCCGTCAGGCCGAATTCCAGGTCGGGAAACGTGGTCCGCACGTCGGCCACCACGCCGCGCATCGCCGCGACGCTCTTAAGGGCGGCCGTGAACGAGCCTTGCTCCTTCTTGGGCCGGGCCAGCAGAAAGGCGAGGCCGCCGGCGCCGCTGAAGAAATACTGCGGCTCGGTGAGCTGCTCTTCCTGGCCGGCCGGCCCGCCGCCCATTTGGCTCCACGGGTTGCTGTAGGAATGGGGGTCGTCGAGGTAGGCGACGGCCGTCCGCGCGACCGCCCGCAGCTGGGCGTAGAACTGCACCTCGTCGGGATCGAGCGCCCGGCCGTCCGGCAAGGTGTTGCGGCCCTTGATGAGCAGGCTCAAGAGGGTCAGCCGGCGCCACGGATAAAAGTAATTATTGGGATCGACGTTGGTGGTCAGAAGCGGCGACATGTCGCCGTTGAGGTTGCGCCGGATTTTCTCGATCTCTGCCAGCGGCAGCATCAGCAGAGCGCGGTCGTGCAGGCCGCGAAGGTCGGCTTTGTAGAACAGGCGGTCGAACAACGCCGGCTGAGCGCGAACGCGGTCGGCGATCCGTTCCAGGGCCGCGATCATCCGGCCGCGGTCCGCGCCGCGAACCACGGCTACGATGTCGTCGTCGTCGCCGAACTCTTGGATATAGTTGCGCCAGCGCTGCTGACATTCCTTGCGCGGGCTAATGAGGTCGTCGCGCTGGGTGCGGTATTGCAGATGAAAGATGGCGCCGTATAGGGAAGCGGCGCAAAGGACGGCGGACAGGGCGAGGACGGTGCGGGGGAAACGGCAAACGGCGCCAACCAGTGCAAGGAGGCCGCGACGAATCAATCCCGCCTCATGCGGGGGCGCCTGTGCCGGATTCATGCGACCCGCCTGCCCCTCGGTTCCTGACCCGGTCCCCGTCCGTGGGGACGCAGACGGCCGGAAATTGTAGGCGGCCGGCGCATTTGATGCAAGGCGAAGCGCGCGGCCGCGCGATCCGCGCCGGCGGTCCGGTCGGCGCGAACGATTCGACCTCCGTTTTCCACCCACTTCCTCCACGCCGCACAGTCCGACCACGGCGCGAAATTCCTTCGCTTTTGTTTAAAGAAAGTGATTGTTCGCAGTGCGTCCGCGGCCTACCGTTGAGAGGGATCGCGTCCGCCGATGCGTCCGCGGCCTTTCCCTCCTCGGAACGGAGATGCACATATGCGAACACGACGATGGGCCGTTGCCCTGGCCCTGGCGGCGGCCTTGTTGGGCGCCGGGTGCGAACATTGCTTTCACCGGCAGCCGGCGCCGGCGCCGTGCGGCTGCGCCCCCGGCGCGCCCGCTCCGGGCGCCCCGGCCGCGCCCGGCGCACCGACGCCTTTCCTCCCGGCGACGCCGCCGCCTGGTGCGCCGGGCGCGCCCTGAGCCGTAACGCCGCCGCGTCGTCCAACCGTTGCAACCCCGACCGAAGGCTTGCGCCCCCGGTCCGTCCTATCCCATGTCTTCGCCGCCGCCGGCAGGGTTTCACGCCCGGCGGCGGAAATTCCGCTTTCCGTCTCACCCTCCCTTTGGTCCGGCGTCCACCGTGCGGCATACTCTCCCACGGAGAGCCGTCGGCGGCGAGAAAATCCTACGCCGATCGTCCGCCATGCTTTCACGGACGGCGCCGTGCGGCCCTGATCGCCGCACTTTCCGGATAAAAGGAGTCCCCTTTCATGAGCCTGCGACGCCTCTGCGCCCTGGTTGGTTTTTGCGCGGTGCTGTGGACCTCGGGTTGCTGCTTTGACCATTGCGCGTGCCGCCGCCATGAACGCGATTGCGGCTGCAGCTGTCCTTGCGAGTGCGGCTATGGGCCGTCGGATTACCATGCCGGCCCGCCCATGGCCCCGTCGGTCGTCGTGCCGCCGGCCGCCCCCGTCATCGCGGGCGGCGGACATTGACCGGCGAGAAACGGCGCGGCCCCTCACCCCTACCCCTCTCCCCTGGAGGGAGAGGGGTAGGGGTGAGG
>DATKHW010000769.1:0-6914 GCA_035546275.1 Gemmataceae bacterium | reverse complement strand
CCGCCACAAAACGTTACAGCCCCCAAGCACAACGCCGTCCGTGCATCCGCATCCCCACCTATCCTCGCGTCTCCCCCTGCTTATCACCGGCGTTTCCGGCGTCGCCGGCTGGAACGCCTTCCCCTATTTCCGCCGTCGTCATTCCGGTCAGGTGGTCGGCATCCGCCCGACGGCGACGTGGCAACTCACGACCGACGACGTGATCGGCCTGGACACCGAGGACCGGGCCGGTCTGCTCGCGCTGTTCGAGAAACATCGTTTCCGCTCCGTGCTGAATTGCACCGGCAATTGCGCTCTGAAATCGTGCGAACTGGACCCGGCGATGGCGCAGCGGACCAACGTGGACAGCGCCGCCAACATTGCCGAGGTTTCCCATCGCTTCGGGGCGCGGCTCGTCCACTTGTCGTCGGACCTCGTCTATTCCGGCAAGGGGCGGGGCGGATACGTCGAAACCGACCCGGTCGATCCGGTGACGGTCTACGGCCGGACGATGGCCGAGGGCGAACGGGTTGTTCGCGAAATCGACTCCGCCGCCGCGATCCTGCGGATTTCGCTGCCGATGGGTCCGAGCTTCAACCGCCACGCCGGCGCCATCGACTGGATCCAGTCGCGCTTCCGTCACGGCCGGCCGGCCACGCTCTACTTCGACGAGGTGCGTTCCTGCACCTACACGGATGATCTCAATCGCGTTTTCGAGCGCTTCCTGGCCGGCGGCCAGGCCGGCCTGTTCCACTGCGGCGGGCCGCGGCCGATCACACTGTATCAGATCGCACAAATCGTGAACCGCGTCGGCGGCTACGACCCGCGGCTGCTGAAGGGGTGTCCGCGGATCGAAGCGGGGCCGCTGCCGCCGCGGGCGGGCAACGTGAGCATGAACAGCGGCAAGCTGATCGCGGCGCTGGGCGGCGAGCCGTTCCGGCCGTGGCCGGTGGGGGAAGAGCTGTTTCCGATGGATCGGCAGTGGCATTTCATGCGGCCGGGGGACGAGCCGGGCGGGCTGGAATGGCTGGCGGCGCGGTTGTATCGGTATCCCAAGTTAATGGGGACGGCGCGAATGCTAAAGGACATCGATGGGATATGACGTCATCCAGATGTCGATCTGCTGGAACCGGGCCTTGAGCCGTTCCTTGTATTGCAGGAAGAACTGACGGTTCTTGCGCAGGTCGGGTACGTCAAGAAAGACTCGGAAGAGATCGTCGCGGTAGGACTGGCCTTCCTGGCGCCAGAACCCACGAATCACTTGCGTCTCCGTGGAAACCCCGCCGAATCGGTCCTCCAGTTCCAGCAGGGAATCGGCGATGATTTCGTTGGGGACGGGCCGCCCGTCATTAAACCGGAGCGGGAGGAGGAACTCGTACCGTCGCCGCGATGCACTGCTCATAGGTGGCCGGACCTTGCACGATGAACGGAATGCCTTCCATCGCCAGGCAAGGCAGCGCTTCAGGCGGCACAAGCATTTCTCCGGTGGCCCAGCTTTTGAAGGAGAAGCGACCGGGCAACCAACCCATCGCACGGCGCTTGGCCGCAGCATCGGGGAAGCGAATGATAATCATAACGGGATTTTACCCCGTCTCGGGGCCTTTTTCAAGCGCTTCGACGCCCGATCGGCCTGCGCCGCATCATAGAATTCCTCCAGAAAGCGAGGCCACCCCATGCGCACAGCCCATTTCGACTGTTTCAGCGGCATCAGCGGCGACATGACGCTCGGCGCCCTCATCGACGCCGGCGTGGACGCCGACGCCGTCCGCACGGCCATCGACTCCCTCGGCCTGCCGATCGCGCTGGAGATCGCCAAAATCCGCAAGGGCGGCTTCGCGGCCACCGAGGTCCGCGTCGAGGCGCCGGAAGAGCACGTCCACCGGCATCTGCCCGACGTGGAGGAAATTCTCGGCCGCGGCCGGCTGACCGACCGGCAGCGCACGCTGGCCCTGCGCATCTTCCGGCGGCTGGCGGAGGCGGAGGCGGCGGTGCATGGGATTCCGCTGGAGAAGGTCCATTTCCACGAGGTCGGGGCGCTGGACAGCATCGCCGACATCGCCGGCGCCGCCGTCGGCCTCGACCTGCTCGGCGTCGAGCGCTTCACCAGCCGCGCTGTCCCGACGGGGCATGGCATGGTGCAATGCGCCCACGGCCTGATGCCGATTCCCGCCCCGGCCACGGCCGAACTGCTCAAGGGCGTCCCGCTGGCCGCGTCCACGATCAAGTCCGAGCTGACTACGCCGACCGGCGCCGCCATCCTCACGACGGTCGTGAGCGAATGGGTGGATCAGCCGGCGATGACGGTGGAGCGGATCGGCTGCGGCGCCGGCCGGCGCGAGTTCGTCGAACAGCCGAACCTGCTGCGCCTCTTCGTCGGCACGGCGGCGGCGACGGCGGATAGCGAGCAAACCGATCGGATATGGATTCTGGAGACGAACCTGGACGACGTGCCGGCCGAGGTGATCGGCTACTGTTTCGACCTGTTGTTCGCGGCCGGGGCGCTGGATGTGTTCAGCACGCCGATTCAGATGAAGAAGAACCGTCCCGGCGTGCTGCTGAGCGTGCTGGCGGAGGAGGCGAAGCTGCCGGCGCTGGAAGCGATCCTGTTCCGCGAGACGGAGACATTCGGCGTGCGTCGCTACCCGGCGCTGCGGAGCAAGCTGCGGCGCGAGGCGGCGACGGTTGAGACGCCGTGGGGCCCGGTGCGCGGCAAGCGCGGCTGGCGCGAGGGCGGGCCGCAGGTGTTCACGCCGGAGTATGAGGATTGCGCCCGCGTGGCGCGGACGCACGGCGTGCCGCTGCGTGAGGTGTATGCGGCAGTGCGGCGGGTTTACGCCGGAACAAGTGGAGACTGCACGGAGAAACAGGTATAACATCCTAATTCGGCGCAAAGGCGAATTCATGGCGCGACGACGGGTACTGGTACACTTTGAACTGTTTTCCCCCGCATAAGCGGGGGCGGATGAGTCAGTTGGGTTGCGTCGCCTGCTGGCGCCTGTAGGCGTCCCGAATCGCGTCCGCCAGCTTGTTCGGCGCGACCAGATATGCATCGAACGCACGAATATTCTCGTGGGTGACGTGGAGCTGGCCTTCGCCGACGTTGCCTCTGTGCTGCCCCTTGGAGTAGGCGGGGTTGGTTTCGATCTCGCGCGACGACCACACCCAGTACCGGATAACGTCGCGCCACACGGCGATCCAGACGATCACGTCGCAGCAGGCCGGTTTGATCTGTTGGAAGTTCATCCAGAACGGCTCCGCCGAATCCGACGACAGGGCCTTGACGTAAAGGGGCGCATCGACGCCCGCGTCAACCGCGCGGGAAGCCTTGACCTCGATGCGGATCTTCCCGTCCAGCAGGAAGTCGTACTGGCCTGAGTAGCCGGGGTCGAGCTTCTTCGTGGACTTCGCCAGCTCTGGCACGAGTTCCTTGAGATGCCCCTGCGCCCAGGCCTCACCGAACGTGCGCGGCGCGCTGATTTCAAAGATGTACAGGTACAGGTTCCGGGCGATGTAGTTGTCGCGCAATTCCAGATATTGTTCTAAGGAGAGTACGTCTCTCGCAAGCAGGTGAGAAATGATGAACTCGTATTCGTTGAAAGGGTAAACCGAAACCAGCGTATCCAGCCGAGCGCGAATCTGCCCCGCGTCCGGCAGAGTTCCCAGCATTTCGTCGAGTTCTTGCTGCAAGGTTTTCATGGGTGCTCACCCAAAGAGCGTCGGCTGCGACGGCGGCCGCGCTGGAGCAGCGGCGGCCGCGCCGGCGCCGTTGTGCGAGGGTGCTGGAAATTCCTTCTCGAACGGGTGGCCGTTCTGCCAACCGCGCTTGCCCGCTCGCCGATACAACTCCAGCCGGCGGATGGTGATTTCGCAAAACACCGGGTCGATGTCCGCGGTGAAGCACCGCCGCCCCAAGATTTCGGCCGCCAGCAGCGTCGTCCCGGAATGGGCGAACAGGTCCAGCACCGCGTCGCCCTCGGCGGAATTGGCCCGGATGATGCGCTCTATGCTCTTGAGCGGCTTTTGGGCATAGCAGCCGGAGACGTTTTCCTCCATGCGGTAGAAGACCTGCTGCACGTCCACCCAGACGTTCCCCGCGCGAATCGTGTCGGACTTGCCGCGCTCCAGGTTCTCGGTCACTTGGCCGTTGACCTCTTTGTAGTAGCCGCGAAGGATCTTCGGAATATCCGTGTATTCCGCCTCCACGTTGAAACGCGGGTCGCCCTTGACGTAGTAGAGTAGTTCCTGGCGAAGCGCCATCCAATTGTGCTGCGTGCCGTACCCGCGCTGGTTACGCATGGTGATGAAGCTGCGCGACGCAAAGGGTTCGTCGCGCATCATGACTATGAAGTCCGCGAGCGGCTGGAATCCGTCGTTCTGGTCCGCGCCAAGCCAAACGTAGAGGGACGCATTTTCGGCGAGGACGGCGTGCGTGGCATGGACCCACCGTTTGCACCACTCCACATAGTCCCGCACGTTCCGGCGTTCAAAGGCGACCTGATTATACGGCGGGTCCTGGATCGCCAGAACGGGCCTAACGGCCTCTACTAGCGCGGCCACGCCTTCTGAGGCCGTCGCGTCAAGGCAACGGACGCGATGCTTGCCGTCGGGGTCTTGCCACATGTCGCCCGGCTTCAGCCGGCAATACGGTAGCAGGCGTTCGCGCCACTCAGGCGCCGCGTCCAGTCGAGGCAGGGGGTTGTTCTTCATTACGGGTGAGGGTAACACTCTCGGTCGCGCCCGGCAATGCCGCAATGCCGCAATGCCTGGCGACCAGTTTTTGTCCGCTTGCGGTGTATGATAGTCCGAAACGACCGCGCAACTAGCAAGCCCTGTGCCGCCATCGCGGATATGATGGATGGGTTACCGGCGAAAGTGTACCACTACCCGGTGCGTGGAAGGAGAGACCAATGAACATCGAATTGAGCGAGGAACAGCGGCGACAACCGACCGAAAATCTAGAGCAGAAATTCCGCCGGCTTGCCGATGTATGGATCGCTGAAACCGCATACGTTTCCTCGACGAATGATCTGGTTTCGCATCCTGCGTTTCTAGGGATTGTCGGCATGGGATCTCCTGTTATTCCGCTTCTATTGCGGCAGCTGCAAAGGCGCCAAGGCCACTGGCACCGCGCCCTCAGGCGAATCACCGGGATGGATCCGGTCCCGCCGACGGACCGCGGGAATATTGCAAAGACCGCCGAAGCCTGGCTGCGAATCGCCCACACCCTCACTCCCCCTCCGGCCCAATCTCCAGCGCCTTGAGCAGCTCCACCTTGTCGCCGCGCGCCACCGCATACTGGAAATTCGTCATCGCCGTGCAGGCCGCCCCGATGCGGCCCTTGGGGTCCAGCGCAAGGAACGACACCTGCGCCGGATGCACGCCGCGACGCACCGCCACGGCGTTGACCTTGCGGATGGCCAGCTCGCACGCCTCTTGCGGCGATTTGCCGGCCCGCATCGCCTCCACGATGAAATGACTGCCGTTGATGCGGATGACCTCCTCGCCGACGCCGGTCGCGCCGGCCGCCCCCGCCTCGTTGTCCACGTACAAACCGGATCCGATAAGCGGCGAATCGCCGACGCGGCCCGGCGTCTTGAACGGCAGGCCCGACGTGGTGCAGGCGCCGCCCAGCGAGCCTTTCTTGTCCAGACACAGTACCGCCACGGTGTCGTGGCCCGGCGGCGGCTCCGGCGGCTTGTCGGGCGCCTTCGGCTTGGGCCGTTTCTTCTCCCACTCAGCCACGCTGTCGGCCGTTAGCAGCGTTTCCAGCGGGAAGCCCTCCTGCACAGCGAACAGCTGCGCCCCGGCGCCGACCAGCAGAACGTGCGGCGTCTTTTCCATCACCCGCCTGGCCACGGCCGCGGCGTGCCGGATGTTCTCCATCGCCGCCACGCCGCCGCAGGCCAGCGTCTTGCCGTCCATGACGCAGGCGTCCAGCTGCACCGTGCCGATCGCGTTGCCCAGGCCGCCGTAGCCGACCGAGTGCGTGGTCGGATCGTCCTCGACCGCCTGGCCGCCCGCGACGGCTGCGTCCAAGGCCGGTCTGCCTTCCGCCAAGAGGGCCGCCGCCGCTTTCACCGCCGTCTGGCCGAAAGGCCACGTCGCGATCGCTGTGATATCCGCCATGGATCACGTCTCCTCGCCCTGCGCCCGGCGGACCCCCGCCGCGGACGCGATGCGGAACGCCACCCCCGTCCAGAATAGGCGCCGGGCCGTCGAAAAGAACAGGCGAAGGCGGTTCGCCGGCCCTTTTTTGGGAGCCGCTCTCGTTCCCACGCTCCGTGTGGGAACGGAGGTCGGGACGCTCTGCGTCCCGTCTGATCCAGGGAGCAGACGCGACGCAGAGCGTCGCAGCCTTGCGTTCCCACGCTCCGCGTGGGAACGAGAAAACAGCGGTTCGGCGGCCTTTTTCCGGCCGTTTCAGGGGTCGTTTCGATCGACTTGCAAAAAAAGGCTTGTTTTCCAGGGAAATTTGGTTGACATTCGCCCGAGCGGCGTCTACTCTCTCCCCTAATCAAGCGGCTTTTCCCACCCCTGCTTCTATTTGCGAGGAAAACGATGGCTGGAAACATGGCACCCAAGGGCGACGGCGCCGGCAAGCCGATGTCCAAGTCCGCGGTCGTCCAGATGATCGCCGAGAAGACCAACCTGTCCAAGAAACAGGTGTCCGAGGTCTTCGACGCCCTCACCGAGCTGGTCAAGCGCGAGCTGGGCAAGAAAGGCCCCGGCGTGGTCAACGTTCTGCCCGGCATGCTGCAGCTGAAGCTCAAGCGAGTGCCGGCCACCAAGGCGGGTTCCCGGCCGAACCCCTTCAAGCCCGGCGAGATGATGGCCGTCAAGGCCAAGCCGGCGCGCAACCAGGTCAAGCCGCGGGCGCTGAAGGCGCTTAAGGAGCTGGTGAAGTAATCGCACTGGTCGGAGCGTCGGGGGGGGGG
>DATKHW010000768.1:0-3786 GCA_035546275.1 Gemmataceae bacterium | reverse complement strand
TAGAGCAGCGTCTGCGGAACGGCCCGTTGGTTTGGGTCCCGGGTCGAATGCAACTGCACCGCGCCGCGCGCCTCCAGAATCATGGCCAGCGGTGCCGTGGCCGTCAATTTGTCTTCCACGGTCCCGATCTTCTTGAGCAGTTTATCGCGCAGGTCGGGTTGGTCCGCGAACTTCCGCGGAATGTCTTTCTCCGCATCGTCCAGAATCTGACGGGGCGTCTTCGCGCCCGGCTGGGCGTTGACATCCGCCAGTTCAAAGATACTCACGAGATAATCGCTGGCCCTTTCCGCCTTCTCGGCTTCTTGTAGGGCGCGGCCCTTTTGCTGCTCCGCATCGAGGTACTTCCACACGACGCCGGCCACGCCCAGCGCCGTCGCCAGCAGCACCGCCGCCGCCAGCGCCGAAATGGCCGCGTGGCGACGCACCCACTTGACCGCACGCTCCACGGCTCCCACCGGCCGCGCGCGAATCGGCTCGCCCGCCTGGAAACGACGCAGGTCGTTGGCCAGCTCGTCGGCGCTGGCATAGCGCCGGGCCGGCTCCTTGCTTAAGCACTTCAGGCAGATTGTCTCCAGGTCGCGCGGCGTCTTCGGCGCCAGACGCGACGGCGGCGCCGGTTCCTCGCTCACCACGCTGACGAGGACGGCGTGCTGCGGCCCCTCGAACGGCGGCCGGCCCGTCAGGCACTCGTACAGCAGCGCACCCAGCGCATAAACGTCGGCCGCCGGACCCGTGTCGCGCACCTTGCCCGCCGCCTGCTCCGGCGACATGTACGACGCCGTCCCCATCACAGCCCCCGACTTGCTCACGTCGCGCGCCTCGTCGTCGATGCGCTTGGCCAGCCCGAAGTCGGTGATCTTCAGCGTCTTCTCAGCCCCGGCCAGTAGCACATTCCCCGGCTTCAGGTCCCGATGCACCACCCCCCGCAGATGGGCATAGTGCATCGCCCGAGCCAGCGTCTCGATCAGCTCGGCCGCTTCGCGCGCGGACGGGCGTTTCTTCTTCAATTGCTCGGTGAGCGTGCCGCCGTCGCAGAACTCCAGTGAAAAGAACGGCTGGCGGCGCACCTCGCCGACGTCGTACAGCTGCACGATGTTCGGGTGCTGCAAGCGCGCCACAGCTTCCGTCTCGATCTGGAAGCGCACGCGTTCGTGTGGTGAGGCGTGCTCAACGGCGCGGATCATTTTGAGGGCTGTGAGGCGATTGGCCTTGAGTTGGCGCGCCCGGTAGACGACGCCCATGCCGCCGTGGCCAAGGACGCCGAGGATCTCGTAGCCGGGCACGTCGGGGTATTCCTGGCATTCGCCCGGCAGGCCCGTCGAAATGGCCCCGGTGTTGCGCGTCAACCTCGGCGGGGTGGCGTCGAGCGGAGCGGAATCCGGAAGGCGATCAGCGGAGGGCGTTTCGTCCACGGGGTACCTCGAAGCGAGCGGGGCGTGAATCGTCCACCCCGTTATACCGGCCCGTGCGGCGTCTTCGCCAGCGAAAAACGTGCAGCACATGTGCTTGCCTGGCAGCGCTCCGGCAGGCTGACGGGCAGGGGAAACGGCGCCGGTGCGGGGGAGTTGGCCCGCGTCGCCAGGTTCCGCGCCGGCGCGAGGAAATCCACGCGGGCCGGCCGCCCGTCTCTACATTGTCCACCAGACGCCAATCCTCCCATCCTCGTGAAAGGAGCGCTCATGCGCCGCGCATTCTTGCTCGCCGCCGGGACCGCCTTGGCCGCCGCCGCTGCCCTGACCGCCTATCTCACCCGATCTCTTGCCGACCCACCCAAGCCGGCCGCACCACCTGCTCCGGCCATCTCCGTCCCCGGCCCGGGACCCGCCGCAGCCGCCGCGCCATCGGAAACGTCGGTGCAGCTGCCAATCGGCCAGGTGGTGCTATTCAGCAGCGGCGTCGGCTACTTCCAACGCGAGGGCCAGATCGACGGCGACGCCCGCGTCGATCTCTCGTTCCCCGTCTCCGACATCAACGACCTGATTAAGTCGATGGTGCTGCGCGACCTCGACGGCGGCCACGTTTCCGCTGTCAGCTACGACAGCAACGCGCCGGTCGAGAAAACGCTGCAATCCTTTGCGGTGAACCTGTCGGCCAACCCGACGTTCGGGCAGATTCTGAATCAGGCCCGCGGCGAGAAGGTCGAAGTGGTGTTGCAGCAGGCCAACGCCGCTCAGCCCGGCACGATGACCGGCGCCATCATGGGCGTCGAGGCGCAGCAGCAACCGGCCGGTCAGGGAGCGTTGGTCAACGTCGAGCTGCTCAACATGTGGTGCGCCGACGGCATGCGTAGCGTGAAGCTGTCGGAAGTGCAGCGCGTCCGTTTCCTAAATCCGATCATGGACAATGAAGTGCGGAAAGCGCTGGAAACGCTCACCCTGTCGCATGACACGCAGAAGAAGGCGGTGAGCCTGAACTTCGTCGGCGAAGGCAAGCGGAACGTGCGCGTCGGCTACGTCATTGAGAACCCGATTTGGAAGACCTCCTACCGCTTGGTGCTGAGCAAGGAGAAGGAGGACAAGCCGTTCCTGCAAGGCTGGGCCGTCGTCGAAAACGCGACGGATGAGGACTGGAAGGACGTAAGAATGGCCCTGGTGAGCGGCCGGCCTATCAGCTTCCAGATGGATCTGTATACGCCGCTGTACGTGCCGCGTCCGACGGTGGTGCCGGAACTGTTCGCCTCCCTGCGGCCCGTCACCTACAACGGCGATCTCAACGGCGAGCGCTTCGGCGTTGTGACCAACGGCCCGGTGGGCTTGCCCGGCGCCACGACCGCGAAGGCCGCGACGCCGCTTGCGGACCAGCCGAACGCTCTCGCGTTCAGTACCGACGGCAGGAGGCTGGCGACCGCGCAGCAGCTTCAGCAAGACTTGGGGAAAAAATTGGACCTCGGCGGCGGCGGCGTCTCTATGATGGCGACGGCCACCAAGCTGGGCGATTTCTTCCAGTATGCGATCGACAAGCCGGTCACATTGCCGCGCCAGAAGTCGGCCCTGCTCCCCATCGTCAACAAGGATGTGGAGGGTACGCGCTGTAGCATCTACAACGAAAGCACCCAGGCCAAGTTCCCCCTGCTCGGTCTCAAGTTCAAGAACACCAGCGGCCTGCATCTGATGCAAGGCCCCATCACCGTTTTTGAAGGCTCCAACTACGCCGGCGACGCCCGAATCCTCGATGTCGAGCCGAATGAAGAACGGCTGATCTCCTACGCCGTGGACCTGGGCACGGAAGTCAACCCGGTCCCGTCTTCGGACAACGGGCGGCTGGTGCAGGTCAAGATCGTCAAGGGCATCCTACACACCCAGACGAAGTTGCGCGAAACCAAGTGCTACACGATCGTCAACCGCAACGACCAGGAGCGCCTGGTGCTAGTCGAGCATCCTGTCCGCAACGACTTCCACCTTACTGACGACACCGCCAAGCCCGCCGAAACGGCTTCGGACGTCTATCGCTTCGAGGTGAAAGTTCCGGCCGGCAAGACGGCGACGCAGGTGGTGACCGAGGAACGGATCGTCAACGAGCAGGTGCAGCTGACCAACAGCAACGACGACCAGATGCGCTTCTTCATCAACACCACCATCAGCAGCGCGAAGGTCAAGGACGGGTTGAAGCAGGCCTTGGACCTGCGCCACACGCTGGCGCTGACGCAGCAGGCCATCGCGGACAAGCAGCGGGAGCTGAAGGACATCACGGACGACCAGGTGCGGCTGCGGGCCAACCTGAAGGAGATGCCTCCGACGGCCGCCGCCTACAAGCGTTACCTGGACAAGTTCGACGCCCAGGAGACGC
>DATKHW010000767.1:0-15289 GCA_035546275.1 Gemmataceae bacterium | reverse complement strand
GCCGGGCGTCGCCGTCCTTGCAATCCCGATCGCAACATCTGGGCCGTCAAGGAATTGCGAAGGCCGTCGTTTGGGCAGGATTTTCCGCTTGCGGCCGCGGCTTTGTAGAGATGGACCGTTCCGCGTAAAAAGTGCCGTATGGAAATCGACCTCAACTGCGATCTCGGCGAAGGCGCTCCGCTTGACGCCGAGCTGATGCCGCTCATCACGTCGGCCAACATCGCCTGCGGCTTCCACGCCGGGGGCCCGGCCGAAGCCATGACGGCTCTGCGTACCGCCTTCCGTCACGGCGTCCATGCCGGCGCTCATCCCAGCTTCGCCGACCGCGAACACTTCGGGCGGCGCGAACTAGACCAAAGTGAAGAGCAAATCTATCAGGATTGCGTTTATCAGATCGGCGCGCTGGCTGCTCTCGCCCGCGCCGCCAGGACCGAATTGCATCATGTCAAGCCGCATGGCGGCTTATACAATCGCGCTTGCCGCGACGACGCTTATGCCCGGCCCGTGGTCGCGGCCGTCGCGCTGTTTGGCTTGCCGCTGATGGGCATGCCGGGATCGCGGCTGGAAGCGCTCAGCCGCGGTCAGTGCCCGTTCGTGGCGGAGGGATTCGCCGACCGGCGTTATCAGCCCGACGGTTCGCTGACGGCGCGGTCGCAGCCGGATGCATTCGTAAGTGATCCCGCGGAGGCCGTGCGGCAGGCGGAATGGCTGCTGCGCGAGAAGGGCGTCCGCACCCTTTGCGTTCACGGCGATAACCCCGAAGCGCTGGCGTTCGTCCGCGAGCTGCGTAGCGCCCTGACGCAGTTCGGCTTTACCATCCGGGCGTTTTGATCCCCCATGACCACGGCCGCTGTACTCAAAGTCCTGCAACCGGGTCTATGTACGCTGGTGGTGGACAACGGTCGGCCGCGCAGCCGCAGCCTCGGCGTACCCATTGGCGGCGCCGCTGATCGCACCGCATTGGCGATCGGAAATGCCCTGGTCGGGAATGCCCCGGGTGGGGCGGCGCTGGAAGTCGCGCTGGCCGGCCCGACACTCGTCGCCGACGCCGAACTGGCCTGCGTTCTCTACGGCGCCCCATTCGACCTGTCCACCGAACGCCGGCCGTTGACCGTCGGCAAGACCTTCACGCTGGCGCCGGGCGAGGTGCTGCGCATCGGAGGCGCGCCCCAGGGCGCTCGCGCTTACCTCTGCATTCGCGGCGGCTTGCAAACGTCGGTCGTACTCGGAAGCCGCTCGTCGCTGACGCCCCTGCAAGCCGGGGCCGAGATTTCATGCCTCTCGGCAATTATTCAAGCCCATTTCGTGCGCTTCGAGGAGGAGCGGTCGGCTGCGATCGTTTTGCGCGTGCTGGATGGCGCTCAGGCGGACTGGTTCCCTGGAAAGGGTTTCTATGGCGGCGACTATAGTGTGGCGCCCTCCAGCAATCGCATGGGCGTTCGGCTGGCGGGGCCGTCGCTGCATCCGCTGGAACGCCAGATGATCTCCGAACCTGTCTGTCCGGGCAGTGTCCAAATGACGCGCGACGGCCAGTGCATCATCCTCGGCATGGACGGTCAGACGATCGGCGGCTATCCAAAAATCGCCCAGGTGATAAGCGCCGACCTCGATGCGGTCGGGCAACTGCGGCCCGGCGACCGGCTCAAATTCCGGCGTATAACCCTGGACGAAGCGGAGAGGCTGTTTCGGGAAAAACAGGCGCAGCTGCGGGATTGGCTGGCGCGGCTGCGGTCGGCGACGATTGCGGATGCGCCGCGGGAATCGTAGGATTGCTCTGTCAAGATGCTCGTTGGGACAGTCCCAGCGAACGGCTATGAGCTATTAGCTATCAGCTATTAGCCAAAAACGCGCCCGCTAACAACCAGGAATCCGCATTCATGCCGAAAGTCTTGATGGCCCCCATGACGCTGGTCCACGTCGAAGGCCCCTACCGGCAGGTCCTCCGCGACGCCGGCTTTGAGTTGATCTATCCCGCCGGCGCCGGCCACCAGCTCGTCGAGGACGAGCTGTTCGCCGCCCTTGGCGATTGCGACGCCGCCCTCGCCGGCTCCGAGCCGTACACCGCCCGCGTCCTCGCCGCCCATCCGAGGGTCCGCGTCATCGCCCGCGTCGGCGTTGGCTATGACGCCGTGGACGTCCCGGCCGCCACGCGGATTGGCTGCGCCGTGACCATTACGCCCGGCACGAACCATGACTCGGTGGCCGAACACACCTTCACTTTGCTGCTCGCCCTGTCGCGCGATCTTGTGCCGCAGCATCTCGGCGTCAAGGCCGGCGGTTGGCCCCGCAAGACCACGCTGCCGCTGCGCGGGACCGTGCTTGGCATCGCCGGACTCGGTCGCATCGGCAAGGCGGTCGCCCTGCGCGGCGAGGCGTTCGGCATGAAGCTCCTCGCCTACGACCCGTATCCCGATTACGCGTTCGCCGCGGCCCATAACCTCACGTTCGTGCCATTCGAGCGGTTGCTGGCCGAATCGGATTTCCTGAGTCTGCATCTCCCTTTCACGGCCGAGACAAAGCATCTCATTAACCGCAAGACGCTGGCCCTAATGAAACCGACCGCATTCCTGGTCAACACGGCCCGCGGCAGTTTAATCTGTGAGGCCGATCTGCTGGAGGCCCTGCGGGCAGGCCGACTCGCCGGCGCCGGACTGGACGTCTTTGAAAACGAGCCGCCCGGCAAGAATCCCCTTTTTGAACTCGATAATGTCGTCCTGACGCCGCATGGGGCGGGAACCGATCGCAAATCGCGCGACGACATGGCCTTGTCGGCGGCCCAGGCGATCGTCTCGCTCTATCGCGGCGAATGGCCGGCCGAGAAGATCGTCAATCCGGAGATTCGGCCGAATTACCGCTGGAACGCCCCATGAGCGACGACCCGTCTCCGCCGGCGACCCTCGTCCTGCGCGGCGATCACATCACCCTGGCCCACGCCCTCAAGGCCGTCGGCGCTGCGGGCACCGGCGGACAAGCGAAAGTCCTGGTCCGCGGCGGCTCCGCGCTCGTCAACGGCGAGCCGGCGACGCAGCCCGGCCGGAAGCTGCGCGCGGGCGAACGATTCGGAGTCGTGGGAGGGCGCGAGTGGACGATTATCGCCTGAAGCAACCGCCGAGCCTGGACAAATCGTCGGGCTCGGAGGTCGTCCCCGCGCGGGAGGCCGACGCCCCACCCTTGGTGGTGGGTCCGACGACGCGGCTGCTTGATCCACACCGGCCGACGTGGCTCTTGGTCCTGGCGTTGGCATGGCCGACGCTGCTGCAACAGCTGCTCGTCTTCGCCGTCAACATGTTTGACGGTCTCATGGCAGGCCGCTTTCAAGATGTGACCGGCGCCGAGCAGATCGCATCGCAGGCCGCCCAGACGACGGCCAATTATCTCGCCTGGTTTCTAAGCACGAGCGCCATGCTCGTCAGCGTCGGGGCCACCGCCGTCGTGGCTCGTCTGCTCGGCGCCGGCGACCGGCGCACCGCCGTTCATGCGGCTAATCAGGCAATCGTCCTGGCCGTCGCTCTCGGCGCCGGCGGCGCCGTGTTCGGCTGGCTCGGCCTGTCGTCTATTCTGGGCGCGCTGCACCTGAGTGGCGAAGAGGCGGAACTGGCGGCCGCGTTCCTCCGGCCCATGTTCGGACTGCTGGCGTTTCAAATGGTGGAACTGGTCGGCCTCGCCTGCTTGGTCGGGGCCGGCGACACACGAACCGGCATGTTTGTGCTGGGCGGCGTCGCGCTCGTCAACATGCCGCTGACGTGGCTTTTCTTCCACGGCATGGGGCCGATTCCCGCACTTGGATTCGCCGGCATCGGCACGGGGACGGCCGTCGCCCATACGCTCGGCGGCCTGGCCGTACTGGCCGTGCTGGCCCACGGACGGGCCGGGCTGCGGCTGCATCCGCGTCTCATTGCGCCCAATCCCGAGCTGATGTGGCGCTTGCTCCGGATCAGTGTGCCGGCGGGGATGGACAGCCTGTCGCTGACGCTGGGGCAGTTGTGGTTTTTGGGCATGGTCAACCAGGCGCTGGGCGACGTGGATCAGGCGGCCCACGGCATCGCCATCCGCTGGGAGGCGCTGAGCTATCTCACGGGGCAGGCGTTCGGCACCGCGGCGATGGCCCTGGTCGGCCAGAACCTGGGCGCTCGCAGGCCGGAGCAGGCTGGGCGAAGCGGCTGGACGGCTTACGCCCTCGGCGGATCGTGGATGGCGTGCATGGGAGCGGTGTTCTACATGCTGGCGCCGGAAATGTTCGGTCTGTTTTGTCCGAAGCCGGAACAGGCGCCGATCATCACGGCGGGCGTGCCGGTGCTCCGCCTCGTGGCCCTGGCGCAGCCGGCGTTGGCCGCGACCAATATCTTCGCCGCTTCGCTTCGCGGGGCGGGCGACACGCGCGTGCCGGTCCTAATCACCTGGATCGGCTTTTTCGGCTGCCGCATTCCGCTGGCGTATCTGCTGATGCAGTCGGAATTTCATCTCGGCCTGGTGGGCGCCTGGACGGCCATGTTCATTGATCTCTACGTGCGCGGCTTGCTTATCCTCGGCCGCTTCGCCAGCGGACGGTGGAAGCGACTGCGCGTCTGACCTGCCCCAGAATCGCGGCCGGGCTGTCCGGGTTCCTCGGATGGAGCGGATATCCATTCTGGAGGGCCACGCCCGCAAGGCTTCGATCGTTCGTCCCGCACCATCTCTCCGGGGAGCCGTCTATGGACCGAACGCTTACCATCGGTATGACCGGCACAGACGTGCAGCAGATGCAGCAGCTGCTGAACTTTCATCTCGGCGCGCCGCGAAAAGCCCTGACCCCCAGCGGCACGTTCGACACAGACACGCTGGATCGCGTCAAGGAATTTCAGACGCTGAACCAGCTGAAAGAGGACGGCGAGGGCGTCGTCGGTCCGCAAACCACGCGGGCCTTGTGGGACGTGCGCCGACTCATGGCGACGGCTTATCTCCAGCCGCCCGCGGGAGCGTCGCCGGTGCTGCCGCCGGTCCCCTCGTTCCAGTTGCCCACGCCCAAGCTCCTGCAACCGCCGCAGAATTCTTTCACGCCTTCCACGCCCAGTTTGACGTCGCCGAATAGCACCAGTACGGCCCTTACCCTGCAAGCGGGCACTCAGGCGAACATCAATCCCTGGTACTATTCCCCACTGGTCGTCACCGCCCAGTACGACATCCTGATTAAGAACGACGGCCGCGTGCCTTTTCTCATCTCCGTTGGGGGACAATTGTTGATCAACCAGGTCCCGTCGCCGGGCGGGAGCTGGACCGGGCAAGGCTTCATCAACATGGGGCCCAATATCAACCCGGCTCAATCCCGCTTCACCATCGGCCCATTCGTGCAGGCGTTCGTTTCCAAGAATCAGGGGCAACCAGCCACGGCGGGGCTGGGCCTCGGCGTCCAGGTCGGCTATGCGATCTTCCGCCACAAAAACGCGCAAGGCGAGGACGTGGACGACCTGACCCTGATCGGCCAAGGAATGGTGCTGACGAACGTCGGCCTGAACAACGGACAGGTCACGGGGCCGCCAAGCGGGCAGCTCGTTCTCGGGATAAGCCGTTCGTTTAACCTGTTTTAGGGAGCCCGCCGGCCTGGTGCTACGAGGCGACGATAAGTGCGATCGTCGTGTAAAGCATCAGGCCGATCGTGAAGATGCCCGCCATGAGGCAAACAATCGCGCCGCCGGCGTGAACGTCGTCGACGTGCATTTCTTCCCATTCCTTCTCCGGAAAAAGCGGCCCTGTCGGCGCTGGGACGTGTTCGTGGCCGTGCAGTTCACCATGCGCGGGCGCGTCCGGAAAAGACTGCACACCCTGGGAAGGAGCGGCGGAAGGGGTCGTTTGCAAGCCTTGATTTTCGGCCGGCGACATCATGACCAGAATCTCCCCAATCGATCGGCGATACGAGGGGATTCTAGCAAAGCTCCGCTCCACATGCAAAGGTCCGGCGCGTGCAAAAGGAGGTTTGAGCCGTCGCGGCGCTACGCCGCTCGCTGCCCAGCTGGCCTTTATAGTGAAATAATGTATACTGCACGACAGAGAAGATAATTGAGTCGCCTGTAAATTCGGAACGGGGATAGCGGTTATGGACCAAAGCAACGGCAAGAAATCGGACATCGTGGTTGGGGCGCCCGGAGTGGACGCCGTCATGCAGGCGCTGGCGGACCCGTTCGCCCCGGAAGAGGTGCGCTTCAAGCCGCAGGTCATAAGCGGCAATCGGGCGATGGCGATCGCCTACGTGGACGCCCGCATCATTCAAGACCGGCTGGACGAGGTGCTGGGCGTGGCCGGCTGGCAGGACGAGTACGAGGTGCTGCCGGACGGTAACGTGGTCTGTCGGCTGCGCCTGCGGTTGGGCGATGAGTGGATCACGAAGATGGACGTGGGCGGTCCGAGCGAACAGCCGGATGAAGGGGACCGGCGCAAGGCGGCCTTCAGCGACGCCCTCAAGCGCGCCGCCGTCAAGTTCGGCGTCGGTCGATATCTTTATCGCCTGCCGAATCAGTGGGTGGATTTCGATCCGCAGAAGCGGCAGTTCGTGCGGCCGCCCAAGCTGCCGCCGTGGGCCTTGCCACGACGGCCGGCTGCGGCGCTGCCTGCGCCGGTTGCAACGAAGCCGCCGGAAACGCGGTCGCGGACGCCGGCCGACGGCGCCGAGCTGCGGCGACGGCTCGAAAAATATGAGCAGCAGCTGGTCCAGCAGAAGCGCTGCCAGCCGGGCGAGCTGATCGGATTCGTGACGGCGGCTGGCCTCGCGGCGGGATACGACGCGGACCTGGCGACCTGGCGAGGACCGGCCATCCAGCTGGCCGTGGAGCAGGCGAAGGTGTTCAAGGACCGGATGCGTCAACCGGCGGAGACTCAGAAAGGGGCGGCATAATCGCGCTTGACCGGGTTGGCCGTTTTGGGTACACGCCGCATCCCCACGAATTGGGTAAATCGAGCGTGCGTCCCGGAGACGAGCCATGCCGTCGGCGACGGGCCGTCGGGAACCGGACGCCGGCGGCCGCGGTTTTCGCCTTGGCTACCGGCCGGAGCTGGATGGGCTGCGCGGCCTGGCGGTGCTGGCCGTCATGGCCTATCACTGCGAGCTGCGCCGCTTCCTGCCCGGCGGATTTCTCGGCGTCGATGTGTTCTTCGTGCTGAGCGGCTTCCTTATCACCGCGCTGCTCCTGCGCGAGCACCAGCAGACCGGCCGCATCCATTTGCCGCGCTTCTATCTCCGACGCGCCCGCCGGCTGTTCCCCGCGCTGTTCCTGATGCTGGCGGTCTGCTGGATTTGGGCGGTAGTGCGAACCAAGCCGGCGCGGGCCGCCGTGATACACCGGGCCGCGCTGCTGACCGCCTGCCACGTCGCCAACGCCGCCTCGTGGTGGTCCCTGCCGATGGACTGTCTGGGCCATGCCTGGTCGCTCAGTCTGGAAGAGCAATTCTATCTGGTTTGGCCGATTTTGCTGGCCGTCTTGCTTCGCTGCGGTGTGAGGCGGCGGCGAATCGCCTTGTTGGCCGCGCTTGGCCTGTCGGCGTCGGCCTTGGTCCGGGCTGGCCTGTGGTTTAGTCCGTGGCCGGCCGGCGCCGCGGCGGCAGCCACCAGCCTGATGGCGCGTGCGGATGCATTGCTTGCCGGCTGCCTCGTCGGCTTGCTCGTCGCAGCCGGCCGACGGACCTCGTCCCCACGTTCGCGGCGGATGCTGCAAACGGCGGCCGGCGTTTCCGTAGCCGTGCTCTTGCTATTTGGAATGCTGGCGAATCAACAAGCGGCTTTTCTATACCTGGGCGGCTTCACGGTCGTCGCCGCGGCCGCGGCTGTGGTCACGGCGGCTTTGGCGGCGGCGCCGCCGTGGCCGCTGTCTCGGCTTCTCTCGGCGCCGCCGCTTGTCGGGATAGGAAGGATCTCTTACGGGCTATATCTTTGGCATTTCCCCTTGCTGTCGCTGGCACCCAAGCTGATTCACAGCTGCATTCCCGCGATGCACCGGCTGCCGGAATGGGACGCGCCGCTGGCGTACCTCCTGGCGCTGGGCGCCGCGCTCCTGTCGTATTACGCCGTGGAGCGGCCGTTCCTGCGTGGGAAGGCCCGACTGGCAAGCGGCTGTCACTTCGGCGGCGCCGGTTTGTCCGGGGGACGGATGGCTCGGAACCACTCCTTGGACGTGTCGGCCGATCCCTTGTCGGTGACGCGCTCGTTGTCGGCGGCCGCCTCGCCTTCCTGCGCCGCCCGCCGCAGCTCGTCTTTCATCTCTTCCGGCTTCTTCGGGCCGCTAAAGCGGTCATGCGGACCGTCCACGTCGTCCACCACCGTCTGACGGGCATTGTTGTTCGGGTCCACGTGGATCAGCTTGTCCACCGTGCCGGTTCCCGCATCGTCTCCTTGCTGTCGCGCGCCGGAGCCAGACCCTGCCTGGGCTTGCGGGTTCGGCCCGTCGCCGTCGCCCGGCTTGCCGTTCTGACCGGGCTGGTCTCCTTCCTGCTTCGCCAAGCCTTCCGCCAGGGCCTTTTTCATGTCCTGGACCTGCTGCGCATCCTGGGCGATGCGGTCGCGCTCGGCCTGCTTGTCCTTCAAATCCTGGGCGGCCTGCTGGCGATCGCCGTCCTTGCCGGCCTGGCCCATCTTGTCGGCGGCCTGCTGCAACTGCTGCGCGGCTTGGCCGTCCTTGCCGTCCTTCATCGCCTGCTGAGCCTGATCCAGCTTCTGCTGCGCATCTTTCAAGTCCTTCTGCTCGTCTTGCAGTTGTTTTTTCTCTTTTTCGATCCGGTCTTTCTCTTTCTGCAGCTGGTCCTTGTCGGCGCCGTCTTTCTTGGTTTCCTGCTCCAGGTTCTTTGCCTGGTCGTCCAGGTTCTTCTGGTCCTCGTCGTTTTTCTGCGCCAGACGATCCGCGTCGTTTTTGAGATCCTGCAGTTGCTTTTCCGCCTTTTCGCGGTCCTCCGGCTTGACGCCCGCATCTTCCTTCTTCTTTAGCTCGTCTTGCAGCTCCTGCTTCTTCGCCGGATCTTTCTCGGCGTCGATTTTCTTTTTCAGCTCATCGGCCTTGTCGTCGGCGTCCAGCTTTTTGGCCAGCTCGTCCGCCTTCTGTTTGTCCTGGGCGGCCCGTTGCAGCTGATCCAGTCGCTCCTTCAGCTGGCGTTCGGCCTCGGCCGCCGCCTTGTCCTGCTTTTTGAGCGCGTCCTGAATGGCGTCGCCCTTCTCGATGTCCTTCTCCACGTCCTTCGGCGTTTCGCGCTTGTTGTTCACCAGGTCGTCCACGTCGGCTTCGATCTTCTTCAGCTCCTCCGACTTGGCCGGGTCCTTTTTGCGCGCCTCGATCTGTTTCTGCAGCGCGTCCTGCACCGGCTTGATCTCGGCCTTCATCGCCTCGTTGCGCTGCTCCGGCGTTGGACCTTGCACCTTCGTGAAATTAGGATGGTAAAAGTAGATCACCAGGAACAGGCCGACGGCCGCGACCGGTGCCAGCGCCGCGGTCCACGGCACGCGAACCGGGAAGCGTTCGCCGACGCGCAGAGGATCGACGCGCTGGTTGGCGTCGGCCAGCAGCGCAACGCCGGCCGGACTGACAGCCTCGTCGGGCTGCAGCAGGAGCGACGTCGTGACCCGCTCCTTGAGGCGGAACTGCTCGTCCAGCGCCAAGGCGGCTTGGACGGCGGACGGCTTTCGCCCGATTGCGGCAGCCGCGGCCGTCGCCAAAGCCTCGGCCAGCAAGCCGCCCAGGACCGTCCAGCGCAGCCAGCCCGGCGGCGGCCGGAAGAGCAGCGGCTCGATCAAGAACCAGACGACCGCGACGATCAAGGAGCCGAACAGGCTCCACGCTAAGGCCCGAATGAGAGTTTGCAAGAATAGACGGCGCTGGACCGCGGCGACTTGCCGCTGAACCGCGGAGCCCGGGTTGAGAGACATAAGCGATTTCCCCCAAGCCGGCCGGCGGGGCGAGACGCCGCCGCAATCAGGACGCCCGGCTTCCTTTATTATAACCGCCTGCCAAAGCGGGCAGAAAACGAAATCGCCCCGTGAGATGCGAGCCAAAAGGCGCGCTTCGACGCCGACCTCCCCGGGTGTGCGGTTATGGCTCAACTGTGCGGTTCCGCCCTTCGTCCGCCGCCGCGCGCCGGAGCGCTTGGCCCCGCGCAACCGAAAAGGGAGAGGCACATAGGCATTACTGCGATTCAATCGGGTCTGGTCTGCACCACGTTGCCTTTATCGTGGCGGGCATCGGCGATCGCATCGCTGAATTGAAACAGTCCGGTTTGCGAATGAGCGATGACAAGCCGCGGCCCGGCGCCCACCACATGCAGATCGCCTTCCTTCATCCCAAGAGCGCTTTCGGCGTCCTCACCGAGCTGTGTGAGCCGGCCGGCGGCCGGTGTGGCGGCGGCGCGGCGTCTCGCCGGAACAGGCGCGGGGGGCGCTCAACGCCGACCCGCTGGCGGTGCTGGCCAGCAACGGTCAGTTGCCGGTCCCCGCAAAGGCGTGCCTCGGCGTGATGGCCGACCTCGCCGTCTGGACGGCCGAGAATTATCCCCACGTCACCGCGGTGCCCGTCGCTACGGCGCCGGACCATCATGCGGGGGCGACCGCGGCTCAGGACGTCGCCGTCGGCATGGCCACGGCGGTCGAGTACCTGCGGGCGATGACGCGGGCGGGATTGAGCGTCGATGACGCCGCCCGGCAGATGCTGTTCAGCATCAGCGTCGGCACGCATCATTTCCTGGCGGTCGCCAAGCTGCGAGCCGCGCGTCGGTTGTGGGGACGGGCCGTGGAAGCGTGCGGCGGATCGCCGGGCGCCGCGGCGATGCGGCTGCACATCCGGATCAGCAAGCGGGTGCTGACGCAGCGCGACCCCTATGTGAATCTGCTGCGGAACATGGTCGGCTGCTTCGCCGCCGGCGTCGGCGGGGCAGACGCCATTACCTCCGTGCCGTTCGATTCCGTAGCGGCGCTGCCCGACGCCCTCGGCCACCGCATCGCCCGCAACACCGGGCTGATCCTTCAGGAGGAGGCCCACCTCAACCGCGGATTTCTCTGAAAGGTTTGCCTCGATCGCGCACTTCTTGATGCGAGCCAAGTGACAAGCCGACGCGCCAGTAACGCGGGCCGGGAGGTCGTTCGCCCGCCCATGCCGAGAGGAATTCGCCATGACGGACGCCGTGACTCACCCGACGCCGCAGGAACTGGCTGGCTTCGGCCTCGGCAAGCTGCCGGAGCACGCCGCCGCCGCTGTCGCGGCCCACCTGGAGTCCTGTCCCCCGTGTCGCCAGGCCGTGGCAGCCGTGCCGCCTGACTCCTTCCTCGGCAAGGGCCGCGCCGCCAGGCCGGCAGGTTCCTCGTTCCCTCCAGGTTTGGCACAGCCGGGCGACGCCCAGAGCATCGCGGGGCAGCCGGCTGCGCCCGTTATACCTTGCTCGGATGTTCCGGCGGAGTTGCTGCGCCATCCAAGGTATCTCATCCTGCGAGAGTTGGGCCGCGGCGGGCACGGGCGTCGTCTACCAGGCGCGGCAGAGGCTGATGAACCGGCAGATCGTCATCAAGCTCATCAGCCGCTCGCTGCTCGACCAGCCCGGCGCGGTGGAGCGCTTCCGCCGCGAGGTCCAGGCGGCGGCGCAGCTGTCCCAGCCGAACATCGTCGCCGCCTACGACGCGGAACAAGCCGGCGAGCTGCACATGGTGGTGATGGAGTTCGTGCGCGGACAAAGCCTTGCCGAGGTGCTGGAAAAGAAAGGCCCGCTGTCGGTGGCGAACGCCTGTCATTACATGCGCCAGGTGGCGTCGGGCCTTCAGCACGCCCAAGAGCGTGGCATGGTTCATTGCGACATCAAGCCGAGCAATCTGATGCTGATGCCGAAAGGGCAGGTGAAGATTCTCGACTTCGGCCTCGCCAAGGTCGCCAGCTCGCTCCACTTGGCGACGGCGGCCTGGAAAACGCGCAGATGGGCCTCGTACAGTTGCCGTTGGCCGTCGAACGCCTTTTTCCACAGTTCGATGGTCTTGGCCCGCAGCTCCTCGGCGTCCTTGGCCTGGGCGAGATGGAACGCCTCTTCGATATTCTTCAGACGAGCGCTGAAGTGTGTTTCCAGCGACTCCCGGTGATTTTTGATCAGCTCCACGACGACTTCCGCCCACTTTTTCTGCAAGGACGCCGGCGAGAGGACTTCGGGCGGGGCCGGCGGCGGCGCCCACAAGTCGATCCACTTCTTAAGCAGGTCTTGCTGGAAGTGGATGGTCTCCTCGGTGGGCTGCCGCAAGTTCTTGATCGCCTGCTCGAACATGGTTGATCTCCTAAAGCGCTCCCGGAAGGGGCCGGGGCCACGCCGTCAGCCGCAAGAGGACCCTGCATGAAGACGGCCTCGCGCCGTGCCGCGCGGCGGCGGACGACCCGCTGCACCGCTTTTAGCAGCAATCAAGCCAAACCAGAGGTTCACGAAGCTGAAAGACCGGGGACCGGCGAAAAGCCCTGCGCAATCCCTGCGTCGGCATTGAGTTATTTTCACCGGTGGGCGGTCGGCCGCGCGTCGCCCGGATGCGTCGAAGCGGCCCGGCGGCTGTGACAAAACCGCACGCGGCGACCACAACCGCCCAACCCCGCACACGCGAATCACGCCGCGCTTCCTTGATTCCGCCGGTTCAACTCGTTGCCGCGCCCCGTTTTTGGGTCGGCGACGATGGAAAAAGATCGCCATGGCCTCGCGTTGGTATCGCGCTTGCTAACCACAGCACAGTATGGAGGGCAATCGCTCTTGAGTTGACCAGCGCCGAGACCGCCGGAGTGGAACGACGGCCGATCTGGCCGCGCGCGGCGACCTCTCCCAACGCGAGGGCATTCGTCATGATTCTGCTAGAGGAGATCGAGAAAGTCGCATTTCTGAAGCCCTTCACCGCGGTGCATCGGAAGAAGATCGCCCAGGCGGCGCAGCTGCAGGAGCACCTGGCCGGCGATGAGATCTTCAGCGAAGGGGACCACAACCCCTTCCTCTGCATCGTCCTGACCGGCGAGGCGGCCTTGGATTTTCGCGTGTCCCGCCTCGGGACCGTGCCGGTTCTGACCGTCGTTCCCGGCGAGCTGGTCGGCTGGTCGTCGCTGCTCGGCGGCGGTCCGATGACCGCGACAGCTCGGGCCCAGACGCGGCACCGCCTGGCCGCCCTGGACGCTGCTCAAATCCTGGCCCTGGCCGAGCAGGACCCTCGGTTCGGCGTGGAGTTCTTCCGCGGCACGTCGGCGGCCCTGGCCCAGCGCCTCTACGCCGCCCGCGTCGAGATTCCCCACAGCGCCCGCGGTCGAAACTCCATCCGGTCGGAGGCCGCCGATTAGCGGTGCGGCCCGGCGTTTGTCAGCGACCTCGCTCGGCCTGGGAAGCGGTGCGGCGCCAGACGACTGCGGAACATCCCAGCGCCGGCCAGACGCACCGGCTGGTCACGGCGAACCGCGGTTGTCGGGCCATCAGTTCCGGCACATGCCCGCCGTCGGCGCCTGGGCTTGGGAAATACAGCAGCGAGCCGGGCGCCACGTCGATCCAGGCCACCGCGTCGCACTGGTTGCGCTCCGCCCACGGCTCGAACGCCGCGGCGTCGTCCGGCAGCTGATAGACCTCCCCGACGACCGTCTCGGTCCGGCGCACGTACTCCTGATGCGTCCACGAAACGAAGAATCGCAGAGAATTGTTCGACAGAATGGCGACTCGTCGCGAGCCGTCGAGCCGCGGCATCAGTTCGTCCGCAATCGGCAGCACACAGCGATGCTCGGGGTCCGGACCGCCTTCGGCGGCGCGGCCGGGGCCGAGCGCGTTGGGGCCGGCCAGGAGAATCAGACTCGTCAGCGCGGCGCCCGCCGCCGCATGGCGGAGCCGGCCCGGCGGCCTGGATCGCCAACCGTAGATCGTCAGCGCCAGGCCCACGCCGGCCGCCGCCCAGGTCGCCGCGATCCAGCTATGCAAGAATCGGCTGCGGCAGGTCGGTTGCAGCAGCGTTAGGCCCGCCGAGACAGCGATAAACCAGAGCAAGAATCCGGCGCCGGGCCGCAGCCGCCGGGCGCCCAGCAGCGCGACCATCATGAACGCGATCACCAGCGCCAGGCCGGCGGCGCCCGGCAGATAGTCGGCCGCCAAGGCATGGGTGTATGCCGCAACCCGCCCGTTCCAACCGGTCGCCTCGCCGACGCCGTGGTTGCGAGTCATGTATTCGACGAACAACGTCAGCCGATTCGGCAGCGCGAACCAAACCGCCGCCGGCCAGAGATGCCACTCGACAAAGATGATCCCCCATGTCGATCGCCGCCGCAGCCACGGCCGGCCCACGCGCACCCAGGCTATGAGCAGACGCAGCAGCAAAGTGGCGTAGGCCAACTCGACAAACGCATCCGCCGAAGCCACGCGCAGTGGATGCTTGCCCACGGGAATATCGAAGGGACCGGTGGCCATGTACGCTGCCAGGCACGCAAACTCGCCGATAAGCAAATAGGTCAGCGGATTGCGAAGCTGGGCAAGGAACCAGCCGCGCAGCACGACGGCCAGGGCCGCGCGATGGTCCGCCTGAAGCGCGGAGCGGGCCAGCGACGCGAGGGCGCTGAACCAGCGGCACAGCTCCACCATGGCGAGCGCAAAGAGCGCCAGCAGCCAGTAATTGCTCTTGAGGAAGAAGAGCGCCGTCAGCGCCAGGGCGAACCAGCGGAAGGCGCCCGGCGAAGGCGTCTGCCGGGCGCGCAAATAACCATAGACCACGGCGAGCGACAGGCAGGCGCCGGAGCCTTCGAGCATGATGTCGGTGGCGAACGCGTGAAACGCGGGGCTGGCCATCACTAGCACCGCGGCGACGCACCCGGCCAGGTTTCCCCCTTGCGGCGCCGTCCGCCGCGCCGCCAGGAAGGCGAACAGCGCCGTGCCGACCCACGCTGCTATGGAGGTCAACGCGGCCAAGCGATAATCCGGACCGCCGACGGCGAGGATGAGACCGGTGAGGAGCGGGAACGTGGGACCCCAGACGCGCATCCGCTCGATGTCGCGGGCCAGGTGAACGAGGTCGCCGTTGCGCAAATCCAGCCCGACGCACTGCGCCATCCAGTAATGGCTGTTGCGATCGTGGGTCGGCGACCACCACAGGAATCGGGCGTCGGGCCAGAACCGGACATAGGCCCAACCGGCGAGGCCGAGCGACAGCCCCAGCATGAGGAGCAGCGGCAAGGTGCGGGCGATCCGTTCGGTCCACGTCCGCGGGGCCGGGGACGGGGGCGTCCTGCCATCCATGTTCCGCCTCCGAGCGAGTGTAACCGTAATCCTTACATGCCGATCGCCCGGCAGAGCTTCCACGATATTGGATCGCTCG
>DATKHW010000766.1:0-10849 GCA_035546275.1 Gemmataceae bacterium | reverse complement strand
GGGCCACGGCCTCGGCCTCGGTGCGAAAGCGGGCCAGCTCTTCCGCGCCGGCATGGACGCCGCCCAGGATCATTTTCAGGGCGACGACGCGGTTGAGCGCCACTTGCCGGGCCTTGTAAACGACGCCCATGCCGCCGCGGCCCAATTCGCCCAGGATTTCGTAGCCGGGGACGATCGCCGGTTCGCGCTCCCCCGTTGGGGCATGGTCTGGAGACCGTGCCCCAACAGCGTCGGCCCCAACAGCTTCGGCAGGCGTCGGCCGAAAATCTGGCGCCGGCACAGTGCGCGGATGCGGCGCTTTTGCCGCCGGCTCGACAATGGAGACCCCCACCGCCTGCTGTGGCGCCCGGCGAGCCGGAACGCGGACAGCCGGCGGCAGCGTCGGGGCGACGGCCGGCGGGGCGGGTTCTTTTTCCTTCGGCGCTCCGTTGGCCAGGCCGAACCGTCGCCGCAACCGAACCTCGAATTGCGGAAACTTCCGCTGATACTCTTCCCATTCCGGCGTCTCGCCGAGGGCCTGGCGCAGGTCAATTTCGTTGACGATCAGGTCCGCAAAGCCGTCGTTCGTCTTCAGGGCGGGATGCTGCTCCAGGATCGTCTCCGCGGCGACCCGTTCGCCGCGGAGCCAGGCGTCCACCTGGCGGTCCCAAAGCGTGCGCAGTAGTTCGGCGTGGTTCTCGTTGGCGGCAGGTGTTTTTTGCTGCATCGGTTGATTCACGACGCACCTCGCGGCCTGGGTGGATGGCGGCCTTCGTGAGTAGTACGGCGGAGCGGGTGGGGATCTGGCGCCGGGACGCGGCGTCGCATGGATTGATTAGTTCAACCGGCCCGGCGCAGCGGATCGCGGACCGACCCGAAGCGGAGAGCATCCCGTGGCCCCGCCGACTGCAATCGGCGGCGGCGCTATGCCTTGTCGTCCTCCGCGTCCTCCACCAGCCGCTTCAAGCTCAGCCCGGCTTCGCGGAGCTTCACGCCGAGCGTTTGCCGGGCGATTCCCAGCAGCCGTGCGGTCAGCCGCTGGTTGCCGCCGGTGAAATCCAGCGCCAGCGGCAGCAGAATGCGATCGAGCTGCCGGTGCGCCTCGGCGTACACGTCCTCCGATCCAGCTTCCAAGCGTTGTCGCAGAAACGGCTCAAACTGGAAGCCGGAGGCGTCCGCGGAGCGCGCCGCGGCCGGCGCACCCGTTTCGCCGAAACCCTCGGGCAGGAAGGACGGCAAGAGGACGGCGCCGCTCGCCTGGAGCAGCGCCTGCTTCAGGACGCTCTGCAATTCGCGGATGTTGCCCGGCCACGAGTAAGCGCGCAACCGTCCAAGCGTATCCGGCGCGACCTCGCGCACCTCGCGCCCCAGCTCCCGGTTGAAGCGGCGAAGATATTGCCGGACCAGGAGCGCCAGGTCGTCGCCGCGCTCGCGCAACGGCGGCAGCGCGATCGTGAAAACCCCGAGCCGATAGTACAGGTCGGGGCGGAACCTCCCCTCCACCGACCAGCTTTTCAGGTCCCGATTCGTGGCCGCGATCAAGCGGACGTCGGTCTGGATCGTCGCGTCGCCGCCGATGCGCTCGAATTTCTGATCTTGCAAGACCCGCAATATCTTCGCCTGCATCCCCAGCGGCATGTCGCCGATTTCGTCCAGGAACAGCGTGCCGCCGTTGCACTGCTCGAATTTGCCGATGCGCCGGCGCTCGGCCCCGGTGAAGGCGCCTTTCTCATGGCCGAACAACTCGCTCTCCAATAGCTGTTCGGGGATGGCGGCGCAGTTGATGGCGTGGAAGGGGCCGCGGCCGCGGGCGCTGTGCTGGTAAATGGCGCGGGCCACTAACTCTTTGCCGGTGCCGCTTTCTCCGGTAATCAGCACCGTCACGTTCTGCCGGGCGACCCGACCGATGGCCTTGTACACCTCGAGCATGGCCGGGCAGCAGCCGATGATGGCGTCGCCCTGCTCGTCTTCGGGAAGCGTCTGGGCGACGACGGCCGGCTCGCGCATGAGCCGGGCCAGCTGCAGCGCGTCGCCGATCACGCGGCGGAGCTTCTGCGGTTCGAGCGGCTTGAACAGATAGTCATACGCCCCCTGCTGCATGGCCTCGATGGCGGTGTCCGCCGCTGTCGTGGCCGTGATGAAAACGACGGGGATGCGGGCGTCGATCTGGCGCACCTGCTTGTACACTTCCAGCCCCGATTGGTCCGGCAGTCGCATGTCGAGCAGGATCACGTCGGGCAGCCAGGCGGACAGGCGCCGCAAACCGTCCGCCCCGCTGACGGCGGTGTCCACCTGCACGTCCAGAGGGCCCAGAACGTGTTTCAACTGGGCCTGGATCAGGTCTGGATCGTCATCGACGAGAAGCAGTCTTGGCATGGCGCCTCCGGGCAAATCGCGGCAGGCCGTTTGCAGCGATCTGCCATTTTCCCAGCCTGTTCTCGCTTTGTCCATGACCGCGCCGTGGTGAAAAAATCAGGCCAATGATAAAACTATTACCCGATGACGGGGCGAAACCTGGCGGCACGGACGCGATTTTCGTGGAACGGACCATGAATCCAGTGGTTGCCGTCGTGCGGATGGAGGACAATAGCGGCAGGGGCGAATGGCAGCATCGGCGCCAGAAGCAGGAAACATCGCCAGGGAACGATCGGCGACGGCGCCGACGTTGCTAGGATGGAGCGCTTCGCCGGGGCGCAACACGGCGATCCGTCGCCATGACTCGCAAACCAGGTCCGAATCGTTTACCCCGATGGATGCAGCTCTTCCCTCCAACGAAGCGGCGCGACTCGCGGCCCTCCGCTCCTTGAATCTGGTAAATACGGCGCCGGAACCAACCTTCGACGACCTCGCCGCCCTCGCCGCGTCGATTTGCCAGACGCCCATCGCGCTCATCGGCCTCGTCGAGGAAGACTGCCAGTGGTTCAAGGCGCGCGTCGGATGGACGAGTTCGACCGAAATGCCGCGCGACATTTCCTTTTGCACGCATACGATTGAGCAGCCGGACCTGCTTATTGTGCCTGACGCCGCCGCCGATCTGCGGTTCGCGAACGGCCCGCTCGTGACCGGCGACGCGGCCGTGCGATTTTACGCCGGAGCACCCTTGCGGACGCCGGACGGCCATGCGCTCGGGACCCTCTGCGTCATGGACCATCGGCCGCGCGAGCTGACGGCGGAGCAGGCGCAGGCCTTGCGCATCCTGGGTCGTCAGGTCGCCGCGCTCATGTCGATGCGGCAAGGTCTGGCCGAGTTGACCCGCACCACCGAGGAGCGCCGCCGGACCGAGGACGTGCTGCGCGAGGAACGCAACCGCCTCGCCGTCCTACTCGACTATTTGCCCGTCATGATTTACGGCCTCGATTCCGACGGCTGGTTCTGCTTGTGGAACCGGGAGTGCGAGCGCGTGCTGGGTTATCGCCGAGAGGAGGTCTTCGGCTGGACCCGGCTGCAGCTTTACCAGCGGATGTATCCGGATCCGCAATACCGCGACTGGGTTTTGGCCCAGGTCGCCAATCACCGTTACCGGGATTTGGAAACCACCATCGCAGCGGCCGACGGCGCCACGCGCATCTGTTCGTGGTCGAATTTCTCCGCCGAGGTGCGCATTCCCGGCCTTTCGGTCTGGGGCGTCGGCGTCGACGTGACCGAGCGCAAGGGGACCGAGGACGCCCTGCGCCAGGCCAACGCCCGGTTGGACCTGGCGGTGCGCGGGTCGAACGTCGGCATCTGGGAAAACGACATGCCGGATGGGGATTATTGGAAAGGCAAGGTATACTGCACCAACATCATGGAGCAGCTCGGCTATCCCCCGCCGGACTCCGCCACCGAATTCTCCAATGTGGCGACGCCCTACCATCCCGACGACCGGGAGCGTGTGCTGGACGGCCTGCGCGACTATTTCGCCGGCGAGACGCCGGAATACGAAGTGGAATTTCGGGCGCGGCACGCCGACGGGTCGTGGCGCTGGATCCTCTCCCGCGGCATCGCCGTGCGCAACGCGGAGGGCAAACCGATCCGCTTCGCCGGCACGCGCATCGACATTACGGACCTGAAAAGGATCGAGGAGGAGCTGCGGCAGGCGAAGGAGGCGGCGGAGGCGGCCAGCCGAGCCAAGAGCGAGTTTTTGGCCAACGTCAGCCACGAAATCCGCACGCCCATGAACGCCGTCCTCGGCATGACCGATCTGGCGCTCGACACGTCGCTGACCGAGGAGCAGCGAAATTACCTCACGATCGTCAGCACCTCCGCCAACCATCTGCTGAACGTCATCAACGACCTGCTCGACTTCTCCAAGATCGAGGCCGGCAAACTGGAGCTGGACCACGCCGATTTCTCGTTGCGCAAGGTGTTGGGCGACGCCCTGCGCGCCCTGGCCCCGCGCGCTCACAAGAAAGGGTTGGAGCTGATATGCCGGCTCGACGGCGACGTGCCCGACGCGCTGATCGGCGACGCCGGCCGGCTGCGGCAGGTCCTGCTGAACCTCGTCAGCAACGCCGTGAAGTTCACCGATGAGGGCGAGGTGGTCGTCGAAGTGAAGTGTCTCACCGCAGAGCACGCAGAGCGCGCAGAGAATACACAAGAGGGGCCTCCTGACGCCTCTTTTCTGCCTTCCTCTGCGGTCTCTGTGTCCTCTGCGGTGAGTCTTCTCTTCGAGGTGCGCGACACCGGCATCGGCATTCCCGCCGACAAGCAGCAAACGATCTTCCAGGCCTTCGAGCAGGCCGACAATTCGACCACGCGCCATTACGGCGGCACCGGACTGGGATTGTCGATCGCCTCGCGCCTGGTGGGGCTGATGGGCGGCGGCGTCACCGTCGAAAGCACGGTCGGGCGGGGCAGCACTTTCCGCTTCACCGCCTTCTTCGAGCGACAACCCCATCCCGTCGAAGTCGCCTGGGAATGCTGTGCGGTCGACGTCCGCGGCCTGCGCGTCCTGGTCGTCGACGACAACGCCACTAACCGGCTAATCCTGGAAGAATGGCTGCGCGGCTGGCAGGCGGAGCCGACGGTCGTGGCCGACGGACTTCATGCGCTGAACGCCCTTTGGCGTGCAGTGGCGCTCGGCCGGCCCTATGCGGTCGCTCTCTTGGACGGCCGTATGCCCGGCGTGGACGGTCTGGCCCTGGCGGAGGAAATCACGCGCAGCCCGGAGCTGGCGGCCTGCCGGGTCATCCTGCTGACGTCGGGAGATCATCCGGGCGGGCGGGCCCGGCGCCGTCAGGCAGGGGTCGCCGCGGCGGCGATGAAACCCGTCCAGCAGGAGGAATTGCTCGAGGTCATTCGCCGCGTGCTCTCTCCTTCCGCGAACCAAGACCAGGGGACGGCCGACGGCGCCGCGTCCGGACAGTCCCAGCCGCGTGCGCCTTACGTCGCTTTGACCACACAGAAGCCGTTGCGCATCCTGCTGGCCGAGGACAACGACCTCAACCAGCAGGTCGTTCGACACCTGCTGGGGCGGTATGGGCACACCGTTCACACCGCGAAGGATGGACAAGAAGCGCTCGCCGCTTTGGAGCAGGACGCCTTCGACCTGCTGCTGCTGGATCTGCACATGCCGCACATGGACGGCTTCCAGGTGGTTGAAACCGTTCGGCGCCGCGAACCAGCCGACGGGCGACGGCTGCCCATCATCGCACTAACGGCGCGCTCCATGAAGGGCGACCGCGAGCGCTGCATACAGGCGGGCATGGATGAATATGTGTCCAAGCCTGTCCGCCGGGCGGAGCTGTTCGCCGCCATGGAGCGCGTCCTGGCGCACCGACCCGACGCCGAGGGGCGCGAGCATCCACAGACGCCGGCCGACGGACTGCTCGATCCGGCCATGCTTCTGACGGCATGCGACGGCGACGCGACGTTGCTTGGCCAAATGATCGCTGTTTTTCAGGCCGCCGCCCCAGGCCAACTGAGCCGAATCTGCGACGCGGTCGCGCACCGCAATGCGCCGGAGCTGCGGGAAGCCGCCCATAAGTTCGTGGGGCTGGTTTCCGCCATCTCCACCACGGCCGCCGAGGTCGCGCGGCGCCTGGAACAAGCGGCGGCCGCCGATCAGTTCCACGGCGCCAGCGAATCTTACGCCGCCCTCGCGGACATGATCCACAACCTGGGCGCGGAGCTGGCTGGCCTCTCGATCGAAGAGCTGCAGTCCCGTGCAGCCGCCGTTTCCCCTCGGTCCGATTCTTGACCACTTGCCCGACAATCATCCCGGCCGCATCTCCTCCTGATCTCCGACCGGCGACCTCCTCCGGCCCTAACGCTCATCATTCACCTGGTTTTCAGGGCAAATCCGCTTGATAAAGCGTTCCCATCCCGGCCCGCCGCTCCTTGGCACGGCCCTTGCGTAAGGGCGTCAGGAAGAAAAGGCAGGAAGAAAAGGCGTCTGGAACTGTGATTTTAGAGTTCCAGACGCCTTTTCTTCCCACGCCTTTTCTTCCCGGCCGTCCTCGAGCGCTAGAGCCCACTTGGTCCTCGGCGCCCGGCCTACCGCCTGTCGGCCTCTATTGCCGCCGGACAGAGGGGCTAATCCCAAGCACGCGCCACGCGGCTGAAGAAATCGGCTCCCCAACCCTTTGCCAAGGACACGTACAATGCCGTCCCACGCTATCCTCGCGCGCTCGTCGCACCGTCGGGCCTTCACGCTGATCGAGTTGCTGGTGGTGATTGCTATCATCGCCATCCTCATCGGCCTCTTGCTGCCCGCGGTTCAAAGAGTCCGTGAATCGGCCAGCCGCATGGCCTGCCAGAACAACCTTAA
Organism: Gemmataceae bacterium; assembly: GCA_035546275.1. Lineage (GTDB taxonomy): Bacteria > Planctomycetota > Planctomycetia > Gemmatales > Gemmataceae > UBA4732. The sequence goes on along the minus strand of DATKHW010000766.1, from coordinate 4,122 downwards.
GCAGATCGGCCTCGCCGCCCATAATTACGCCGACGGGCATAACGACCGGCTGCCGCCCGGCTACCTCGGAACCTCTCCCGACCTAGCGGCTCAAACGGGCGGCGGCGCTGGTTATCCGGGCCAGTTTGTGGGCGCGCTGACCTACTTGTTGCCATACGCCGAGCAGGGCAACCTCTACAACTCTGCCGTTTCCGGCGTGCCTTCCGACTATCTCAGTACCACGGCCGTGTACACGCCCTGGTGGAGCAACTCCAGCATGTGGCAGGCGGCGCAGACCCGAGTGCCGCTTTTCCTCTGCCCCTCGGACGTCGCTTACGGCAATACCGCGGGAACGATCGTCGGCGCCCACACGTTCGCGGGTCCAGGATTCGTGGACCTGGATCTGCCTTATTTTCCCATCGGCGGCGGCGGCGACAACCTCGGTCGAACCGACTACGCCGGCGTATCTGGTTACTTCGGCGCCGCCAACTCGACCGACATTGGAGTCTTCAGCAATCGGAGCAGTGTAAGCCTAAATCAGATCACGGCCGCCGACGGCGCCAGCAACACGCTGATGTTCGGCGAATACCTCGGCGACAATAACACGGGCGCACGCCAATACTCCGCCGCCTGGATGGGCGTCGGCGCCATCCCGACGGGCTTCGGCCTGCCCACGGACGGCAAGGCGAATCCGTTTGTTTTTTCGAGCCGACACAACGGTCTGGTTCAGTTCACCTTCTGCGACGGCTCGGTTCGGGCGCTGCGAAAGGGCGGCGATTACAACAACTACGTCTGGGCCAGCGGTTGGCAGGACGGCCAGGTTGTGGATTTCAGCCAGATTTCCAACTGACCTCGTGAACGATCGTCCCAATCCTCCTACCGCTGAGGCGACCCAATGCGACGCATTTGCTGCTTGCTGTTCCCGCTGTCGGCTCTGGTCGGTCTCGCCGCTGGTTGCGGCGATCAGGCCGGCCAGAAATCCGCCAACCCGGCGCCGCCCCCCATGCAGGGGCCGACGACGCCCACTTGGCGCATGCCGCCGCTGCCGCCCCCGCCGCCTTCGAACGGGGCGCGCCCAGTGCCCCAGAAACCAGTTTAGCCGAAAAAAAATGGGCGGCGCCAGATTCGGACGGCCCCAGCCGTAGGGAGAGGTGGATAATTAGGCACTCACAAAAAAGTGGCTGGGACTGTGATTTTGGAGTTCCAGCCACCTTTTTGTGAGTGCCTCTTAGGACTCGCCGCCCGATCACCGTGGACGAAAACCCGCGCCCACCCCGCAATCACCCCCGGACCAAGACGCCCGACTCGAATGGGCCGCCAGGCGACTCGCGGCCAGACTGCGCACTCACGATCCAACGGACCCTCTACAAACAGGAACGTACCATGCTCAACCGTCTCAGCCGTCTTTTTGGCCGCAAGCCTGCAGCCCTCCGTCGTCGTCCCTGCCTTGGTCTGGAGCAGCTCGAAGAACGAGCCGTCCCGGCCGTCATCAACGTCAACAGCCTCGCCGATGTTTTGAACCCCGCGCCCGGCGTCGTCACCCTGCGATCCGCCATCCAACAGGTGGATACCGGCACAGACACGACCAATACTATCAACCTCACTGTGGCCGGCGACTACAAAATCTCGCTGGCCGGCGCGCCGGCGGAAACCGACAACCTTGCCGGCGAGTTCGCCGTCACGCCGACCGCCGGCAACCTGAGCATCATCAACGCCAGCGGCGGGCAGGTCACGGTGGACGGCAATCACTTGGCCCGCGTTTTCGACATCAATCCCGGCGACACCGACAATCCGGCCACGAAGTTCACGGTGACTCTCCAGGGCTTCACGATAACCAACGGCGTGGCGGTCGATCCCGCCAACCTCGACGGCCCCGGCTCCAGCGGCGGCGGCATCCGCGACCAGGGCAACACCAGTCTGACGCTCGACAACATTACCCTTACGGGCAACACGGCCAGCGCCGACGGCGGCGGCGTGTCGATGGAGAATGCAGTGAGCGCCCCCTGGACGCTCACCGTCAACAATAGCGTCATCAGCAGCAACCACGCCGGCGACGCCGGCGGCGGCATCGAGACGGACGGCTCGGGCAAGGTTTTCGTCAATAGTGGGACGGTCATCAGCGGCAACACCACCAACAACCAGGGCGGCGGCATCTGGCTCGACGCCGTCGAAGACGGCGTGGGCAGCGTCGCCATCACGGACCCCGGCACGGGTTACACCACGGCGCCGACCGTCACATTCAGCGCCCCACAGATGGCCGGCGGCACGACCACCACGGGCGTGGCCGTCATTACGGGCGGCGTCGTCTCCGGCGTGACCATCACCAACCCCGGCTCCGGCTACACGACGGCGCCGACCGTCACATTCAGCGCGCCGCCGGCCGGCACGACGGCTACAGCGGACGCCAACCTGGACTTCTTCAACAGCGCCAACCTAACTGTGACCGGCACGCTCATCAGCGGCAACGCGGCCCTGAACACCGGCGCCAACGACGGCGGCGGCGTCGGCAACGCCGGCGGCGGGACCGTCATCATCCAGAACAGCACCGTCGAATACAATTCCACCGGCGGCATCGGCGGCGGCTATGGCTTCTTCGCCGGCCAGGCGACCGGCAACCTGCAGGTCGTCGACAGCATTTTCCGGGGCAACTATGCGACCGTGGGCGGCGGCGGCGTCGACGCCGGGGGCAATGTCACCATCATCACGTCCTCCCTGATCCAGGGCAACTCGACGGCCGGCAACGGCGGCGGAATCGAGGCCCTTGGCGCTCAGCTCGTCGTTCAGGACAGCACGATCAGCGGCAATGCGTCGCAGGGCAACGGCGGCGGCGTCGAAATCGAGACCACAGGCGCAGGGGCTGCCGCATCGGAGATCGTCAGCACCACCATCGCTTTCAACAGCGCGGTCAACGCGGCGGGCGGTCAGATCGGCGGCGGCATCGACATCGGCAACGCCGGCGCCTTCACCGGCGCCCTGACGATCCTCAACGACACTATCAACGGCAATTACGCCATCACGGGCGGCGGCGTGGCTAACGCCAGCCTGGTACTGGTCGGCGTCGAGAACACGATCATCGCCGGCAATAATGCGACCAACGAAGGCCCCGATTATGCCTTCACGAATGGGGTCGGCTTCACGAGCGAGGGCGGCAACGTGGTCGCCACGAACAACAACGGCGACCCGACCTTCACGCAGACCGGCGATCAAACGGGCACGCTCGCCAGCCCGCTGAACCCGCTGCTCGGCCCGCTGCAAAACAACGGCGGGACGACAATCGGCGCGGCGGGAACCGCCGTCGTACTGCCCACCGAAGCGATCCTGCGCGGCAGCCCCGCGCTCGCCAAAGGCTTGGCGGCGGGCGCACCAACCACGGACGAGCGCGGCTTTACGCGGCCCGACGTGAGCGGCACGGCGGTGGACGTGGGCGCCTTTGAGTTGCAGGCCGGCGCCCAGAACGTCACGTTCTACATCAAGACCGACCACTCGCTGTGGCAGGTAAGCCCCACTGGCTCTACGATGCTGGCGCCGCCCGGCACGATTTTGAGCATCAGCGCCGTCACGGACAGCACCGGCGCCGACGACGTCTTCGCCATCACGCCCGACCATCACGTGTGGGAACACACAAGCGCCGGCTGGCAGTTCCTGTCGTCGGGCGTCTTCACGCAAATCAGCGCGGCCGCCAACGCCAGCGGCAACGCCGTCGTCTTTGGGCTGGTGGCGGACGGCTCGCTGTGGGAGCAGAACCCGACCGACGGCGTCGGCCCCGACGTGGGCTGGGACCAGATCGCCCCCGGCGGCACGGTCTTGACTATCAGCGCCGTCACGGACGCGGCCGGCAACGACGATGTGTTCGTCATTTCCGGCGACAATCACCTGTGGGAACACACGCCGGCCGGCTGGCAATTCCTCTCGGCCGGCTCGTTCCAGCAGATCAGCGCCGGCCTGAACACCGCCGGTCAGGCCGAGGTGTTCGGCGTGCTGACCAACGCGATGCTGTGGGAATACAACCCGGCGTCGGCCGGCAACGGCTGGCAGATGCTGCTGGGCGCCGGGCAGGCGCTGAGCGTCAGCACCGGGGTGGCCGATACGGCCTTCGTGATCCTGGCCAACCACCAGTTGGAGGAGTTCCAGCTGGGCGTCGGC
>DATKHW010000765.1:0-19923 GCA_035546275.1 Gemmataceae bacterium | reverse complement strand
ACGCCACAACGCGGGGAGACCACGCCACAACGGGCGACGCGGCGCCGCAGGCCGCGGTGGAATGGCTGCTGGCCCGCGAGGTGCGGCGGCGCGGCGACTGGAGCTTGACGAACCCGCACCTGGAACCGGGCGGCTGGGCTTTCGAGTACCGCAACGACTTCTATCCGGACGTTGACGATACGGCAATGGTGCTAATGGCCCTGGCGCGGTCCGGAGCGGCGAACACGCCGGCGGCTCGACCGGCCGTGGAGCGGGCCTTGCGCTGGCTGCTCGGAATGCAGAACCGCGACGGCGGCTGGGCGGCCTTCGACCGCGACGTGACCCGCGAGGTGCTGACGAAGGCGCCGTTCGCCGATCACAACGCCATGCTCGACCCGGCCTGTCCCGATATCACGGCCCGCGTCCTGGAGGCGCTCGGCGAGTACGGCTTCGGCGTCGATCATCCGCAGGTCCGCCAGGCGCTCGATTTCCTGCGGAAGACGCAGGAAAAGTGCGGCTGCTGGGTCGGCCGATGGGGCGTCAACTACCTGTACGGCGCCTGGCAAGTGCTGGTCGGGTTGAAGCGGATCGGCTTCGACATGCGCGACCCGATGGTGCGGCGCTGCGTATCATGGCTGCAAGGCGTGCAGCAGCCGGGCGGCGGCTGGGGCGAAAGCTGCGCCAGCTACGACGACCCGACGCAGGCCGGCCAGGGCGAGCCGACGGCGTCGCAAACGGCATGGGCGCTGCTGGCGCTCATGGCGGCCGGCGAGGGCGACAGCGACGCCGTCCGGGCCGGGATCGACTACCTCGCCGCGACGCAGAACGACGACGGCGGCTGGGACGAGGACTATTTCACGGGAACGGGGTTCCCGAAGGTGTTCTACCTGAAATATCATCTGTACAGTTTGTATTTTCCCCTGATGGCGCTGGCTCGGTACGAGCACGCAGCGCCAGCAAGCGCCGCACTTGCTGGCGCTGCGTGCTCGTAATCCAGGAGTTTCCCATGCGATTCCCCCTCAGCCTGACCACCGACATGGTCGGTTACATGGCCCGCAAGAAGCTGACCGGCGTCAAGCGCTTCCCGCTGGTGCTGATGCTGGAGCCGCTGCACGCCTGCAACCTCACCTGCACCGGCTGCGGCCGCATCCGGGAATACTCCACCCACATTCGCGATCGCCTGACGCTGCAACAGTGCCTCGACTCGGTGGACGAGGCCGGGGCCCCGATCGTCTCGATCTGCGGCGGCGAGCCGATGATCTATCCGGAAATCGGCGACCTGGTCAAAGGCATCCTGCGCCGCCGCAAGCACATCTACCTCTGCACCAACGGCATGTTCATCAAGAAGAAGCTGCACGAGTTCCGGCCGACCGACCGCTTCTTCTTCAACGTCCACCTCGACGGCCTGGAGGAGACGCACGACCGGGCCGTCGAGCGCGAGGGCGTCTTCAAGGCGGCGGTGGACGGCATCATCGCGGCGAAGAAGGCGGGCTTCCTCGTCTGCACCAACACGACGATTTTCAAGGACACCGACCTCGGCGAGGTGGACCGGCTGTTTACGTACCTGACGCGGCTCGGCGTGGACGGCTTCCTGCTGGCGCCGGCTTACGGCTACACCGCCGTGCAGGAGACGAACCCGGACGGCGCCGCCGAAATTTTCATGACGCGCGACGACGTGCGGGCCAAGTTCAAGGAGGCGGAAAAACTCTTGCACCGACATCGGATGATGTCCTCTCCGGTGTATCTGGAATTCCTGAGCGGCAAGCGCGAATTGACCTGCACGGCGTGGGGCAATCCGACGCGGAACATCAAGGGGTGGAAAGGCCCTTGCTACCTCATCACGGACGAGCACCACGAGACGTTCCGCGGCCTGATGGACGACACGCCGTGGGAGAATTACGGCCACGGCAAGGACCCGCGCTGCGAGCACTGCCTGATGCACTGCGGTTACGAGCCGTCGGCGGCGCTGGGCGTCAACGCGCGGCTGGGGGACAGCCTGAAGATGCTGATGTGGCAGCTGTCGTGAGGCGGCCCCGCATGGGTGAGCGGCGGGGGTTTATCCCCGCCGGTTGGACTGCACCCCCTCTTCGACGGCGCTATGCGATCCAAACCCCCGGGATGAACCCGGCGGCTCGCCACGATTCGTCCCTTTCGCGCGCTTTGTCGGCGGCGCTCGGCGTCAACGCGGGGCTAGGGGACGGCCGTTGACGGAGAGCCATGCACGAGTTACGGTGACGCTATGAAAAGGCTTACCATCGAACAGCGCGTGGCCGCACTGGAACACGAACTGTCGGAATTGAAAGCGCGCCGGGGCAATGGGCAGCCCAAGGACTGGCGGCGGACCGTCGGCGTATTTACCGACAATCCGGGGATGAAGGGGCTGTTCGCCGAGGCCATGAAGCTCCGTGAGGCCGACCGCAGAAAATCCCGGCGAGGGCGACAAGGATAGCGGCCGACCACGTCATGATCCTGCTTGACACGGACCATCTCTCCGTACTCACGGACCGCCGCGCGACCGGCAACGCCGCTCTGGTTCGCCGCCTGAACCTCGCGGCCGAGCCGCTGGCCATTCCGATCGTTGCCGTTGAAGAGCAGTGCAAAGGGTGGCTCGCAAAGATCGCTCGCACACGCGATATTCACCAGCTGATTTCGCCTTACCAACGCCTGGCTGAACTCTTCGACTTTCTGGCCGAATGGGACGTCGTTTCTCTGAGCGACGCAGCAGCCGATCTGTTTACCCAGCTGCGCCGGCAGAAAGTCCGCCTCGGTTCGCAGGACCTGAAAATCGCGGCCATCGCGATAACCGAGGATGCATTGCTGTTGTCGGCCAACCTTCGCGACTTCCAAAAGGCGCCGGGGCTGCGGGTGGAGAACTGGCTGCGGGAGTGACGGGAGGGAGGAGATTCGACAAATGGCTCGGGCGAAAAAGTATCCTCTGACCATCGACTGGCAGGGCATGAGGAAGGTAATGGGGGAGGAGGAGTTTACCCGTCAGGTGGGCCCGCTGCTCAAGGAGATCCCGCCCGAGACGTACCTCGCTCAGCTAAACCCGAAGCAGCGCCGGGAGCTTCTGCGGCGGCTCCAGGAGAGCCTGGCCAGCGAGGAATGACCCGCGAGCCGGTAGCGTGAGCGACCGGAGTGTGGTTCACTCCGGTCGCTCACGCTACCGCCTCCCATGGGGATGTGCGGTTCTCCCTTACGGCTTGTCTTGAACCTCAACCACAGTCAACCGCAACTCGTGGATGCGATACTCCGCGTTCTACAGGCCGACGGCCAGGCGGTTTTTGTCGGGCACACCCCAGAAGGCGCTGTTTAGTCCTAAGCGGGAAGTGTCCTCTGTCCAACGTAGCAGTTCCAGTTCGTCGGCGAACACAAAGACAGAGCCGCGGCGAACGTGGCATACGATTTGAACGCCGCCTTTTTTTCTAAACAGATCGTGTATGGTTGTTGTACTGTTGGCGTTGGGCGTCTGATCCGCCCCGATTTGAAAGCCGTTGACCGCCATCCCCGGCCCCTGCTGCCAATCCAAGACGACCTGGAAGTGGTGGGTGCTAGCGAGGATAAGGGTAAAGGCATGGGATGCGTCGCCTTCCGCACGTTCGGCGACTACCCGGGTACGTTCAACGGACGCCGTCAAATCATACTCCTCGGGCGGGGCATAGGGAACTTGAAGTATCTCGTTCCAAGGGGTTACTGCGGTGTCACCCCCGCCAACGAGGATCCCGTCCTCGAATCGCCAACGCCCGGAGACAGCATCCCTGTTGGTGTCGATCAAACGCAGCAAGTCGATGGGTTGCTGCACGCCCCCGGGGCCGGTGGACCCATTGATCCCGGCCTTCGTCTCCTTGCCGTCCGGCCCCTTGATGTGAATGATGATCTCCGCCAGCACGCCGCCGCCGATCAGCAGCGACGCCGCGACCGCCGCGCCGATCCACTTCCACGGCCAGTAGCGCTTCGGCGGCCGCTGGTACACCGGCGCTGCGGGGAGGGCCGGGAAGCTGGGCGGCGCCTCGACCGGCTTGGCGATCGGCGCCGCCATCAAGACCGTCCCGCCCGGCGCCGCCCAATCCGTGCGCAGGGCGGCCAGCTTTTCGGCCGTCTCCTCCGCCGACGCTGGCCGGCCGACGGGGTCCTTCGACAGCAGCCTCAGGATGAAATCCGACAGCGCCGGCGACACCTCCAGATTGACCGTGGACGGCGCCGCGGGGTTGGCGTGGACCACGGCCATCAGCGTCGAAAGGGCGTCCTTCCCCTGAAACGGCAGCTCGCCCGTCGTCATGCGGTACAGGACGCAACCGAGGCTAAACAGGTCCGTTCGCGCGTCCACCGCCTCGCCGTTGGCCTGCTCCGGCGCCATGTAGGCCGGCGTGCCGATCACGGCCCCCGTCTGCGTCAGCTGCGTCTCCGTCTTCGCCGCGCGGGCCAGGCCGAAATCCAGCACCTTCACCCGGCCGGTTTCCTCCTCCAGCCACAAGTTGGCCGGCTTGATATCCCGATGAACCAGACCGCGTTTGTGCGCCGCCGCCAGCCCCAGCGCCGCCTCCCGGCCGATGCGCAACGCCTCGCCGACGGGCAGGTTGCCCTCGCGTTTCAGTCGTTCGTCCAGCGATTCGCCGCGAAGCAGCGGCATCACGAGGAACGGCACGCCGCGATCTTCACCGACCTGATGGATGACGACGACGTGGTCGTGCTCCACCGACGCCGCCAGCCGGGCCTCTCGCAGGAACCGCTCGCGGGCAGTTCCGCTGGCGGCCAGCGTCGGCAGCATCGCCTTCAGCGCCAGCTGCCGCTGCAGTTTGGGGTCCTCGGCGCGGAAGACGACGCCCATGCCGCCGCGGCCCAGCACTTGCAGGATGCGGTAGCCGCCCAGCCAGCCCAGCTCGCCGGGCGCCTGCGGCGGGGATAGGAAATCGGTCAGCTCGCGGTCGGGTCCGGCCGGCCGCGGCGATTCGCCCAGCGTGGCCTGGCCGGCGTCGTGGGAGGACACCGTGCCGCTGGGGCCGTTTTTCCGCGCGCCGGCGTCGTCCGGCCCAGCGACGGCGGCCGCCTTGAGATACTCCCGTTCGATGCGACCCAGCTCGACGAGCGCCTGCAGCCGAGCGGGGCCGTCGGCCGGCAGCCAATTGCGGATGTCCGGCCTCTCGCCGCGGCGCAAGGCGTCCTCGAAGCGGTCGCAAAGCGCGTCGATCTGCTCGGCGATCGCCAGCGTATCCGTCGGCCCGGCCGCCGAGACGGCTGCAACGGCCGGCTTCACAGCGAGGACTTGCTTGCAGCCGGGACAGCGGACCTTCTTGCCGGCCAACTCATTCTTGATGTTCAGGGTGCGGCGGCAACCGGGACAGGTGAGCGAGAGCATGACGTCCTCGACGTTGAGAGCAACGGCGTTCGGGGCGCGGCGATGCCATTGCACGCCGTCTCCGAATGGGGGATGGATCGACTATAAATCCGATGAAAGAGAATTTCAAGCAACCTTTCCTGGTTGCGGAGCATGACGGTCGGAAAATCGCAAATGCTCTAGCGATTCGCCGCGAGCGGCCGCAGCGCCTCCGCCATCCGGGCGAACACGTCCCCCCAGTCGCCAGGCCGGCTTTGCCGAAACAACCGCATCGTCGGGTACCAGGGCGAATCGTCCCGGTCCAGCAGCCAGCGCCAGTCCGGGGCGAACGACAGGGCCGTCCACACGGGAACGCCCAGCGCCCCCGCCAGGTGAACGACCGAAGTGTCGCAGGCGATCACCAGGTCCAGGCCCTTCATCACCGCCGCCGTGTCCATGAACGCCCCGGAGGTGCGGTCCAGCCGATCGGACAGGTCCGTCACGGCGAAGCGGCCCGCCGTCGCGCGGACCGCTTCGCTCCCTTTGCCGATCTGCAAACTTACTAGCTGTACGCCGGGGGTCCGCGCCAGCGGCTCGAAACAGGCCAGCGGAATCGACCGGCGGCGGTCGTGGGCGTTGGTCGCACTGCCCTGCCAGGCGACGCCGATCTTGAAGCCCGCCAAGGCGGCCAGCTCCCGGCGCCAGTGCTCCACCAGACCGGGGTCGGCGAAGAGGTAGGGGACGGCGGCCGGGATGGTTTCCAGCGTCGTGCCGAAGAGGCGCGGCAGGCTCAGCAGCGACGCATGGACCGCGTTCGGCGGCGCCGCGCTGGTCGAAGAGGCGAGGCGATCGATTCCCGCGCAGCTGCGGAGAAGAGGGATCGCCGACGCCGGACAAAGCAGCGTCACGTCGCCGACCCGCGGTTTCGCCAGCGCGGCGCAGCGGATGAATTGAAAGGTGTCGCCCCAGCCCTGCTCGGCGTGCAGCACAAGGGGGCAGTCCGTCCGCGCCGCGCCGTCCCACCACGGCTGTGGGATGCGGCTGTCGGCCAGGATCGGATGCCGCCAGCGCCATTCGTAGCCGGCCCAACCCTGCTCGAAGTCGCCTTGGGCGAGGTGAATCATCGCCCGATGGAGATGGGCCTCGTGGTTGTTCGGATCGAGCCGCAGCGCCTCTTGGCAGCACGCCAGGGCTTCGTCGAACCGCCGCTCCTGACTGCGCACAAAACCCAGATGGACGTGGGCCCAGGCCAGGGCGGGGTTGAGGCGCAGGGCCGTTTGCAGGTTCGCCGTCGCCTCGTCCAGGTCCCCCCGGTCCGCCAAGGCGGCCCCCAGGTGGCTGCGGGCGTCGGCGAAGTTCGGGTTGAGGCGAATGGCTTCCCGGCAGCACGCGACGGCCTCGTCCAGGCGACCGAGCAGGCGGAGCGTGGCCCCCAGGTTGCAGTGCGCCTCGGCCAGGGTCGGCTTCAGCCAAAGGGCTTGCTGAAAGCAGAGCGCGGCCTCTTCGAACCGGTTCTGCACCAACCGCACCGATCCGAGGTTGCTGTGGGCCGAGGCGAGATCGGGCCGCTGGGCCAGGGCCTGGTAGGCCGCGTCGGCGGCCTCGTCCAGCCGGCCCATCAACCGCAGCACGTTGCTCAGGTTGCTGAGGACAGCGGCGTCCCGCGGCGCGAGCCGGTGCGCTTCTCGATAGGCGGCGGCCGCCTCGTCGAACCGACCCAGGAAGTAGAGGACGTTTCCCAGGTTGCCATGGCCGTCCGCGTACCCGGGCCAGACCCGCACGGCGGCGCGGAACTGGCTTGCGGCCTCTTCCAGGCGGCCCTGCTGGACAAGGCGGATCCCCTCCTGGTTCAACCGCTGGCTTTCCTGCGCTTGTGCTTCTGTAATCCCGTGGGGCATGCAGACGACCCGGAGCCGATGGTAATGGATAGACTATAAGTGCGGGGCAAGGGAAACGCAAGCGCGCGCTTGGCTTGGTGTACCGGCCGGCGCGCGGTACCCTGCATGGGGTCGCCGGGAATCTCCCAACGCGGTCGGATGTCGCACGGCGAGGGACGGGAGTTGGTTCATGCGCGTGTGGCTGGAGAAGGAGGGCGCCGAGGTCCCGCTCGACGGCGAACCCATCGCCCGCGGCGGCGAGGCCGCCATCTGGGCGGCGTCCGCCCTTTCCGGAATGCTGGCCAAGGTCTACTTCGAGCCGAAGCCCGAACGCGGCGACAAGCTGACCGCCATGCTCGCCAATCCGCCCGACGACCCCACCGCCGCCCAGGGACACACGTCCATCGCCTGGCCTACGCAGCGCCTCCTCGACGAAGACCGCCGTTGCGTCGGCTTCCTCATGCCGCGCATCGAAAAAGCCGTCTCCCTTTTCGACGTCTACAATCCGAAATCGCGGTTGCAGACATGGCCGCTCTTTCATTACGGCTATCTGCTGCGCACCGCCTGCAACCTGGCCGTCGCCGTCCGCGCCCTCCACGCCCGCGGCTACGTCCTCGGCGATCTCAACGAATCCAACGTCCTTGTCAACGTCCAAACGCTCGTCGCCGTCGTGGACACGGATTCCTTCCAGGTCCGCGCCGGCGAGCGCGTCTTCCGCTGCCTGGTGGGAAAGCCGGAGTACATCGCTCCGGAAATCCAGGGCGCCGATTTTCAGCACATCGACCGCACGCCGGAACAGGACAATTTTGCGCTGGCCGTGCTGATATTCCAGCTGCTGATGCAGGGGACGCATCCCTTCGCCGGTCGCTACACGGGTCAGGGCGAGCCCGCGCCGCCGGCCCGGCGCATCGCCGCCGGCCAGTGGCCCTTCGCCCGTCCTTCGCGCGGACCGTATGAACCGATCCCGACGGCGCCGCCGCTGTCGGTGCTGCCGTTTCCGGTGCGCGAGCTGATGCGTCAGTGCTTCGAGGACGGCCACGCCCGGCCGACCGCCCGGCCCGCCGCTTCCGACTGGCAGAAGGCGCTCATCGAGGCCGACGCTGAGCTGACCGACTGCGTCGTCAACCCACAGCACTTCTTCCACAAGAGCCTCGACGCCTGTCCCTGGTGCGAACTCAGGGAACAACAGGGTCGCGATCCCTTCCCCTCCCGCGAACAGGTGAAATCTCGCACTGAGCTGGCCGTCGGGCGAACGGCGACGGTTGTGGTCCCGGCGATAGCGACGGCCGCATCCCCGGCCGGGAAGGCAAAGCCGGCAATTGCCGCAAGGTCCAACCCGGCGCTGCGCAAAGCCCCGCGCTCTCCGGCGCCTGTCTGGCTGCGCCTTGTGCTGACGCCGTGGCCGTGGTTGATCTGTCTGGGAGCGGCCGGACTGGGCGTTCTGATCTGGCTGATCGCCGTCAATCCCCATCACGCCGCTGCAACGTCCAGCGCTTCGGCCGTGCAGAATGCGGGACCGTCGCCGACGCAACCGATAAAGCCGCGTCCGGCGGACGCGAAACCGGCGCCCATCGTGAACCTGGCCGGCTCGGAATGGCACGGAGACGACGGGCCGACCACGATGGATTTGATCGTGCAATTCGAGGAGGGCGGCGTGCTGGCCTACAGCCACGACGGCGCCATGTTCCGCGACGGAACCTGGAAGCAGACGGGCGAGTCGCTCTACTTTGAAATGAACGACAAATACCGCGAGTGCCAGGCGACGATCCACGGCGACCAGATCGACGGCGATTCCTGGAACATGGCCGGCGACAAGTGGCGCACGACGCTGCATCGCACTCGCTGAAGGCGCGAAATGAAATCGCCGTCCGGCTGGCCTCGGAAAAAGTGATACTCGGATGGGAAACCATGCTGCTGATCTCCATCCGACGGCGGCCGAGAGCCGGCCGCGCGTGCCGCTTCTGAGGACAAAAACGATGGCATTAAAGCTCGACATCCCCGGCGCCCATTTCGATTCGGAATTGCGCACAACGATGGTGAACGCGACGGTGAACGCGGAACTCACCATTGTGCTGCGCGTCTGGCTGCAGAAGGTGGACGCCAAAACGGCGGGCTACACCTACCCGCAGTTCCACGACGCCTCCGACCCCAACCCGGCCAAGATGTTCGACATCCGCGACTGGGACGAGAAAGGCAAACACAGCACCGGCTACCGCGGCGAGTACGCGGACTTCACGCATCGCTATCAGCTGGACGGCCAATCCTTCTGGACCGGCAAATACTGGCTGCAGACGCCCAACGACTACGCCGAGCTGGACTGGCCGGCCAAGCCCGCAGCCGCCACGCACCGCCCCAACATCTGGTGCCGCTTCCGCCTGGAGCTGGCCAATTCCCTGGCCGACCACCCGCACAAGACCATCCAGCTCATCCGGCTCGATCGCAAATCGGGAACGTCCACGACCTTCCGCTCCGACGATTCTCACTACGACAATTTCGACCTGCAAACGGCTACTTACAATCACATTCTGGACGACAAGGGCAAGGAGCACACGTACTACCAAAGAACGTTCGTCCACGAGATCGGCCACGCCCTCGGCCTGGCCCACATCGGCGTTCTCCTCGGCAATCCCGTCGCCGTGGCCCACCCCAACGGCCAGGAGGCCTATGGCTATGGGACGTTGACGCCGACGCAATCGGCCAACATCATGGGATATGGCATGAATCTGACGGCCATCGACGCCGCGCCGTGGGTCAAGGCCGTCGCCGCCCACACGGGCACGGCCGAAGCCAAGTGGAAGGTGTTCATGAAGGACCACGGCCACTGGCCGCATCCGCGACCGCTCAAGACGATCCCCATGGGACCGCCGGGGCCTTGATGTGGTGAATCGCCCGCTTCGCCCCAAGGAGTTCCACGATGTCCAAAGAGGAGAAAAAGAAGGCGGATCAGCCGGTCCAGCCGACCGAGGAAGCCGGCGGCGGTGCAAGCCAGTCCCCGCCGGCCGACGAGGAGCCGCGCAGCTGTCAGCACACGCCCGAGGTGATCGAGGAGGCGCGGAAACGGTGGGAGGAGGCCCACCGCAAGAAACCCGGCCAATAGTCGTCCATCATCTCTTTGGGGCGGCAGGTTTTCGCACAAGGGAGCAACGGTCATGCAATGCCGCATGAACATCCAGCGCGAATCGGGCGAAACCGCCGTCCTTTTGATGGGCGTCGGGCGGGACCACAGCTGGCGGTTGGAAACGCCGGCCTCGTGGATACCCGCGCGCACCGGGCGCTGGGTGACCCGCAAGACCTCCACCAAGTTTTCCAGCTGGTCCTACATCGAACTGCTCGACGACGACGGCGCCCACGTTTTCGACATGAAACAGCCGCCGTACACCGTCCAGGAGCGATTCCGGGCGACTTTCTACAAGGACAAACCCCGCTGGGGCTTCGATCCCGGCGAACCGGTCGAAGTGGTGGTCCTCTTCGCGCCCAATGCCACGAAGGGATGGAGCATCCGCCAGACCTGGGACGTCGGTTATGGGGCCCCGCTCGGCCCAGTCACGCTGGGAAGCGAACACGCCTATTTCGATATCCTGGACCCGCAAGAGCGGCTGATCGCCACGTACCATTACAGCGCCCACGGCGTCTCCGTGGGCGTGCCGTTTCTCGACAAATTCGGCAAAGTCGGCAAGGGGCTGTCCCGCGCCCCCGGCGCGTCCACGACCGGCCCCTGGAACGACTTCACCGCGCCGGAGTATCTGTCCGTGGACGACTTCGGCGGCGACGCCTGGATTCAGACGTTTCTCAGCGTGGGCATGGGCTTTTCCAAGAGCTACGTCGATTTTCAATTCGGCGGTCATCAGGAGGGCCGCGTCGGCTATCTGGTCCATTTGCCCGCCTTTCAGACCGGCAGCACCTACGGCCTGCCTTCCTCCAGCATTACCAGCGGAACCATGACGCTGGCCGTCAAGGGAAGGCCCTATACTCCCTGACCAAGGTACGCGCGCTTGCCCTTTGCGGTCCCCCTTTCATCCTGTAGTCTGCGGGTGGTACGAACGAAGGCGCCAGCATGGCTCGCTCCGCGTGGCAATCCGGTTGGACCCCGTCGCTTCTGGACCGCTTCATCGACCCGGCGTTCCAGAATGAGGCGCCGGTGCGCGAATTCAGCGTGTCGGAGATGACCGACGTGGTGCGCCGGGACCTGGAGGATTTGCTGAACACGCGGCAGTCCAACCATCGCGTGCCGCCGGAGTTGGATGAAGTGCAGCGGTCCATCGTGGCCTTCGGGATGCCCGACCTAACCAGCCTTAACGCGCTGACCTCGCAGCAGCGCGAAGAAATCGGTCGGGTGCTGGAGCGGATCGTGGAGCTGTTCGAGCCGCGTTTGCGCGACGTGAAGGCCACGCTGATCGACGGGGCCGAATCGAAGATGCGCACGCTCCGTTTCCGCATCGACGCCCGCCTGCGCATGGAGCCGGCGCCCGACGTCGCTTTTGAAACCGTCCTGGAATTGGCCGGCGGCTTTTCCTCGGTGCAACGCAGCGACAAATGAGCGAAACCCTTTACCCCTATTACGAGCGCGAGCTGACCTTTATCCGGCAGCTCTCCCAGGAATTCGCCCGGCAATATCCCGCCGCCGCCGGCCGCCTGCTTCTGGAGCCCAACCGCAGCGTCGATCCGCACGTCGAACGGATGATCGAGGCGTTCGCCCTGCTGACCGGCCGCATCCACCACAAGCTCGACGACGAGTTCCCGGAGCTGACCGACGCCCTGCTCGGCGTCCTTTACCCGCATTATCTGGCGCCGATTCCGTCGATGAGCGTGGTGCAGTTCGGCCTCAACGCCCCCCAGGCCCAGCTGCCCGAGGGCTTTTCCATCCCCGCCCACACCAAGCTCAAGACGCGCGACGCCTTCGACGGCTTGCACTGCCAGTACCGCACCGGTTACCCCGTGATGCTGTGGCCGGTCGCCGTCACCGAGGCCCGCCTGGCGCCGCCGCCCTATCCGCAAGGATGGAAGCCGCCGCCGCGGACCGCCGCCGCGCTGCGGCTGCAAATCGAATGCATCGCCGACATTCCCTTTTCCGCCATGACGCTGTCGCGGCTGCGCCTGTTCCTCTTCGGCGACAACGCCGTCGTCGGCGGTTTATACGAATTGCTGTTCAAGAACGTCCGGCAAGTCGTGTTTCGGCCGCTGGAGCGAGCCACGTCGCTGCGGCCGGTGGTCTGCGAGCCGCGCGACGCCGTCCTGCCGGTCGGCTTCGAGCCGGAAGAAGGCCTGCTGCCCTACGGTCGGCAATCGTTCCCCGGTTACCGGCTGCTGACGGAGTTCTTCGCCTTTCGCAGCAAGTTCCTGTTCATGGACCTTTGCGGGTTCGAAAAGGTACATGACGCGGGTTTTCAGCACAAGCTGGAAGTCGTATTTTTCCTGGATCGGGGGGAGCCGAACCTGGAGCAGGCGGTCGAGGCGTCCACGTTTCGCCTCGGCTGCACGCCGATCGTCAATCTGTTCGAGCAGACGGCCGAGCCGAAGTCGATCACGCAGACGCGGCCGGAGTATCTCGTTGTGCCCGACGTGGCCTATCCGCTGGGCATGGAGGTCTATTCGGTGGAGTCGGTCGCCAGCGTCGATCCGACCAAAGGGCAAACGACGGAATATCAGCCGTTTTACTCGTTCCGGCACGGCGGCGGTCGGGAGGTCAACAAGGCGTTTTGGCACGCGGAGCGCCGCACGGCGACCGGCGAGAGCGACCGGGGCACCAACGTCTATCTGCATTTGGTCGATCTGAACTTCGATCCCAAGGCGCCGGCCGAGGGGGCGCTGGTGGTCCGGACGCTTTGCACCAACCGCGACCTGCCGCTGAAACTGCAGAAAGCCGGCGACGATCTGCCGTTCGACTGGAGCTTCGCCGGTCCCATCACCGACGCGCGCTGCCTGCGGGCGCCGACGCCGACTTTGCGGCCGCGGTCGCGCCGCGGCGCCCACTGGAAATTGATCTCGCACCTTTCGCTCAATCACCTGTCGCTCACCGACGCGGTGGACGGGCGGGCGGCGCTGCAAGAGATTCTGCGCTTGTACGATTTTTCCGACCCGCAAAGCGGCCGCCAGCTGGCGGCGGTGAACGAACAGGCGATCGAGGGCCTGCTGGCGGTGTCGAGCCGCCCGGTGGTGCGGCGGACGGGAGCGCCCACGTCGAGCGGCTTCGCCCGCGGCGTCGAGGTGACGATCGAGTTCGACGAGCAGAAATACGTCGGGGCGGGACTGTATCTTTTCGCTTGCGTGCTGGAGCGGTTCTTGGGACTGTATGTTTCGGTCAACTCCTTCAGCCAGCTGACGGCCGTGACGCGGCAGGGCCAGGTCGTGTTCAAGGACCGGCCGCCCCGGGCGGGGGATCAGCCGTTGCTGTAACTTTGTCCGTGATCCGTGGTCCGTCGTCCATTGTCAGGCAGGCGACGGAACACGGGCAACGGACCACGGACAACGGACGTTGAGCATGAACATCGCCGATCGCCTTTATGCAGATGGCGCCGCCTTCGACTTCTTCCAGGCGGTCCGGGTGTTGGCGCGACGCGATCCGACGCGCCGACCAGTGGGCCTGGCGGCGTCGCCGCGCGAAGAGGTGGTGCGCTTCCGTACGCCCGCGTCGCTGACGTTTCCGGCCAGTTCGATAGATGAGATTCGGCCGCCCAGCGGCGATCTGCCGATGCCGATCATGACGGTGACGTTTTTCGGTCTGACGGGGCCGAGCGGCGCCTTGCCGCGCCATTACACCGAATATGTCATGCGCCAGGAGCGCGACGGCAAAGGCGAGGAGAAGCACGCCTTCCGGGCCTGGCTGGACCTATTCAACCACCGATTGATATCGCTTTTCTACCGGGCCTGGGAGAAGTACCGTTTTTACCTGGCCTACGAGCGCGGCGCCTACGCCCGGCCGGAACCGGACCCGTTCACGGCCGCGCTGTTCAGCCTGATCGGTTTGGGTTCGCCGTCGCTTCGCGGGCGGTTGCGCGTGGCCTGCCGCGAGCAGGAAGAGGAAGGCCCGCCCACCATCCTCACCACCGTAAGGGGAGAGGGATTATCGCACTTGGCGTCCACCCTGGGAAGCGGCGGCAGGGGGAGCGGGCCGGAGCGGGTGCTGGCGCGCATCGACGATCTGGCGTTGCTCTATTACGCGGGGCTTTTGGCCCAGCGGCCGCACTCCGCGGTCGGCTTGCAAGCGATCCTCGAAGATTTTTTCGGTTTGCCGGTGCGCGTGCAGCAGTTCCTCGGCCGCTGGATGCTTTTCGACGCGGCCGGCCAATCCAAGCTCGGCGAGGCGAATTGCGGACTGGGCCAGGACGTGACGGCCGGCGAACGTGTATATGATGTGCAAAGCAAGGTGCGCCTGCGCATCGGTCCGTTGCCGCGCGCTCGCTTCGACGCCTTCCTGCCGGACCGTTCGCCCGTACCGGAGCGCAAAGCGATCTTTTTAATGATCCATCTGACTCGCCTGTACCTGGGGCCGGAACTGGATTTCGACATTCAGGTGGTGCTGCGAGCGGCCGACGTGCCGCCCTGCCGCATGAAGACCGGCGCCGGCTTCGGTCCGCGCCTGGGTTGGAACACCTGGATCTGCACTCACACCGTCGAGCAGGATGCGGACGACGCGGTGTTTGAAGGCGAAGAGGTTTACTGCGGCAGTGGTCCCTAGTCCGTTGTCCTTTGTCCTATGCTGATGAGTGACGGATGGCGTCGACTCCATTCGAGAAACTGACTGTCTGTAAATTGGCGGAGAGTCTTGCCGACGCCATTTGGAGCATCGTCCATGGCTGGAACAACTTCGCGAAGGACACTTTGGGCAAGCAGCTGGTGCGATCGGCCGACAGCATCGGCGCCAACGTCGCCGAGGGCGCCGGGCGCGGGAGCTTTCAGGACAACCGCAGATTCGTGAGAATCGCTCGGGGCTCGTTCCAGGAGACGCAGCACTGGCTGCGGCGGGCTTTCACTCGTAAGCTGCTTGACGTGCATCAAGCGGCGTTGCTCTAGCCCATCGTTGAAGAACACTCTGCGCGGCTGACTGCCTATCTGAAGTCGATCGGCACAGTTAAATGATCCGCAGCCCTCGGCTGCTGGATGGCAGACAAGGGACAACGGACAAAGGACAAGTGACAAACATGGCCGCCGCCTCATTCACCGATGTCGTGAGGTCGCTGACCGGCAAGCTCAATCCGCTGTGCCGGACCGCTCTCGTCAACGCCCTGGGTCTGTGCGTCTCGCAGACCAATTACGAGGTGGAGGTCGAGCACTGGCTGCTCAAGCTGCTGGAGCCGACCGACGGCGATTTGCCGCGCATCCTCCGCCAGTACGACATCGGCCTGGCCCGAGTGCATCGGGAGCTGACGGCCGCCGTCGAAAAGCTGAAACGCGGCAGCGGCCGGCCCACGCCCGAGTTCTCGCCGGAAGTCGTCGAGATCATGCGCGAGGCGTGGATGCTGGGGTCGCTGAATTACCAGAGTCAGCGCATCCGTTCTGGATTCCTTCTCACGGCGCTGCTCAACGATTCCAAGCTCGCCAGCCACGTCCGCACCATTTCGCCGGAGCTGGCCAAGATTCCGGCCGAGCGGCTGGCCCGCGAGCTGGGGGCGATCATCGCCCCGTCCGCCGAAACGGCGACCGACGTCGGTGCGCCGCCGACCGAATCCGCTGGCGCCGGCGGCGCGCCGACGGCCGCGCCGGGGTCCAAGACGCCGGCCCTCGACCAGTTCACGATCAACCTCACCGATCGGGCGAAGAAAGGCGAGATCGACCCAGTCGTCGGCCGGGATTTCGAGATCCGGCAAGTCATCGACATCTTGACGCGGCGGCGGCAGAACAACCCGATCCTGACCGGCGAGGCTGGCGTCGGCAAGACGGCCGTCGTCGAGGGCTTCGCCCTGCGCGTAACGGCCGGCGATGTGCCCGACGCGCTGAAAAACGTGGTGGTGCGGACGCTCGATCTCGGCCTCCTCCAAGCGGGCGCCGGCGTCAAAGGCGAGTTCGAAAATCGGCTCAAAACGGTCATCGCCGAGGTCAAGGCGTCGCCGATGCCGGTGATCCTCTTCATCGACGAGGCGCACACCATCATCGGCGCCGGCGGCCAGGTCGGCCAGGGCGACGCCGCCAACTTGCTCAAGCCGGCGCTGGCCCGCGGCGAGCTGCGCACCATCGCGGCCACCACCTGGAACGAATACAAGAAGTACTTCGAGGAGGACGCCGCTCTGAAACGGCGTTTCCAGGTCGTCAAGGTGGATGAACCGGACGTGGAAAAAGGCGTGCGGATGCTGCGCGGCATTACGCCGACTTTGGAGAAGCACCACAAGGTGGCCATCCTGGACGAGGCCGTCGAGGACGCCGTCAAGCTGTCGCATCGCTACATTGCGGATCGGCAATTGCCGGACAAGGCGGTCAGCCTCCTGGACACGGCCTGCGCCCGCGTGGCGCTGAGCCAATCGGCGACGCCGCCGGCCCTGGACGACTGCCGCCGCGAGATCGACCATCTCCAGACCGAGATCAACGCCCTGCGCAAGGAGGAGGCGGTCGGTTCCGCCCACGATACGCGCCTGGCGGAGCTGACGGCGGCGATGGACAAGGCGGCGGCGCGCAAGACGGAGCTGGAAAAGCAGCTGGAGGAGGAGCGCAAGCTGGCCGTGCAGGTGACGAAGCTGCGTTTCGCGCTGCAGAGTCAGAAGCCGGCGGACGGCCACGGCGAGGCCAAGCACGAGCGCGGCGCGACGCCGTCCGAGGCGGCGACGGTCCGGGAACTGCTCAAGCTCCAGGAGCAGCTGGCCAAAGTGCAGGGCGAGACGCCGCTGGTGCATCCGGTGGTGGACCGCCAGGCCGTGGCCGACGTCGTCTCCGGTTGGACGGGCATTCCCGTCGGCAAGATGGTGCTGGACGAGATCAAGACGGTGATGGCGCTGCGAGAGAAGATGGAGGAGCGCGTCATCGGTCAGCGGCAGGCGCTGGAGGCGATCGCCGAGCGCATCAAGACCGCCCGCGCCGGCCTGACCGATCCGCGCCGGCCGATCGGCGTCTTCCTCCTGGTCGGCCCCAGCGGCGTCGGTAAAACCGAAACCGCCCTGGCGCTGTCCGACATTCTCTACGGCGGCTCGCGCAACCTCGTCGTCGTGAACATGTCGGAGTACAAGGAGGAACACAAGATTTCGCGGCTGACCGGCTCGGCGCCGGGCTACGTCGGCTTCGGGCAGGGCGGCGTCCTCACCGAAGCGGTGCGCCGCAAGCCGTACAGCGTCGTGCTGCTGGACGAAGTGGAGAAAGCGAATCCGTCGATCCAGGAAATCTTTTATCAGGTCTTCGACAAGGGCACGCTGCAGGACGACCGCGGCAACGAGGTGGACTTCAAGAACACGATCGTCCTGCTCACGTCGAACGTCGGCACCGACACCATCATGAAAGTGTGCGCCGATCCCGACACCATGCCGGACGCGCGCGGCCTGGCCGAGGCGCTGCGGCCCGACCTGCTCAAATCGTTCAAGCCGGCGCTGCTGGGCCGGATGGTCGTGGCGCCGTATTTCCCGCTGGCCGACGAGGTGATCCGCGGCATCATCCGGTTGCAGCTCAAGCGCATCGGCGAACGGCTGGCGGCCGGCCACAAAGCGACGTTCCACTACGACGACGCCGTAGTGGGAGCGATCGCGGCGCGATGCAAGGAAGTGGAGAGCGGCGCCCGCAATGTGGACGCCATCATCACCGGGACGCTGCTGCCGTCGATTTCACAGGAGTTTTTGGCCAAGCTGGCGCAGGGCGAGAACGTGCAGAAGGTGTCGATCGGGTTGGATGCGGCGGGAGGATTCACGTACACGTTTGCGTGAGAATGCACAGGCGAGCCGGGGGCGTCAGTCCCCAGAGGGCAGGCGCCATTGCTGCACCCATCCTCCGGGGGGCCGACGCCCCGGCTCGCCGGCGTCACTTGTCTTTCTTCTCTTCCGGCGGCGCCGGCGGCTTGCCGCCGAATGTCACCGTCGAATCCGGCGCGCTCTGATACAGCGACTTGCTCGGCGGCTGGTGCGCCCGGAGGTTGCTGTCCAGATCGGCGATGTTCGACGTCGGCCCGGCCCTTTCCACCGGCTTCAGCACGTCGAGGCTGGCGTCCGCGACCATGGCGACATAAGCGCTCTTGGATTGCGCCTTCATGAGTTCCAGCGCCTCGATCAGGCGGCTGGCCTCGACCTTCCACGGCTGGGACCAGGGCAGGCTGGCGTCGTTGGCGTGGGCCTGCTTCTCCGCGTCATAGCGCGTCATGAAATCGACCACGAACTGGCCCAGCAGATGAACGGCGTATTCCGGCTGATAATCCTTGTCGAGGCTCGGCTGCGCGTGGGCGACGCCGATGGCCGCCTCCAGCCGCTCGTCCAGCCGCAGCTCTGGTTCAATGCCGTCGCGGGCGGCGATCTTGAGCAGCAGCAGCGTCGGATGCGGCTTGTCGGGCAGCGCCGACAGCGTCGGATAACGTCCGGCCGCCAGCGCCGCGATAGCTTCACGCCGGACGTAGCGGAAGCCGTCCAGCTCCTCCTCCGGCGTGCCGGGGGACGTCGCCTTGTTATGCGCTTCCAGCCATTTCACCACCTCGCCGAGGGCCGCCTGTTCCTTCTCCGGGGGCAGCAGCGGCGGATCGGACCGCGGCAGACTCAAGAGACGTTGCAGACCCCGAAAGGCCCAGAACTTGGCGGCGTCGATTTGATTCGGATCGCGGATCGTGTCGGCCAGGGCGTCGGCCAGATCGGCCTGGTTGGTCCCGGCCAGGCGGCGCAGCACGTCGTCCATCTTTTCATCGACCGTCGGCCGATCGGCGAGCCGAGCGAGAATATAGGCGGCGTTGATGCGCGCGATCGGCTTACGGGTCTGCAGCACTTCCTTGGCGTGGATGATAAGCTGCTTGGCGAACAGCTCGGCGACCTTGGGGGTCTTGTCGCGGTTGAGGCGGATGGTATCGAGGTTGCGGCCCAGCTCCTGGAGCACCTCGCTGAACTTGCCTTCCTTTTCGAGGCCCCAGGTCAGGCGATAAGTGACCCAGCGGGCGGCGACGTCGATTGCGTCCTGGTGCGTCTTATTGCGGGGATCGGCCGCGGTTTGGCCGGCGACCAGCGCGAACCATGTATCGCTCGAGGCCTTGTAGTCCTCCCCTAGCTTATTGTGACCCTCGGCCGGCAGCTCTTCGGCCGGGTCAGCAACAGCCCGGCCGGCGGCGAAGAACAGGCCGGCCAGACCAAGCGCCAGGGGAACATAAAGGGAACGGGACGCGCGTCGCATCATGGAAGCAGCCTCAACCGAGGGGAAATCGCGGCAAAAGGGGCGGAGGGGCCATATCCAGAGCCTAGCAACCGGCCGCGGCCGCTGTCAACGCTTTGGCCGCGGATGCACCGGCCCCCAGGGAACAACGCCGTAAGACGGGCCGCCGTTGGCGCTATTTCCGGCGCGCCTCGGCGTCCTGACTGTGGACGGCGGTTTCCAGGCCGCGGCGCTCGGCCGGCGTGAGATAAGAGAAGGGGGAGCCAGCCTCAGCCTGGCGCAGCCAGCGCGCGGCCGGTTGGCGCTGGGCCAGCTGCGACCACACCGCGAACAGGTACCAGCACGGCCGGGCCTCGTCCGGCCTCTCGCGCGAGGCCAGGATCAGCTCCCCCGCCGCCTTGCACAGCAGGCTCTCCGGCGGATACCCGCATTCGTCTTCCGGCAGCGCCGCCTGCTGCCGGGCCAGCAGGTACAAACCGATGCCGCGATGCAGATGGGCCG
>DATKHW010000764.1:0-3003 GCA_035546275.1 Gemmataceae bacterium | reverse complement strand
CAAGCAGAAGCAGCGCGACCTGGTCAAGCGGCTCAAGGTCGTCGAGGCGCTGCGCGACAGCGGCCTGGGCGGCCCGCCCAACAAGCCGGAATGGATGGTTCTGGAGTGCATTCCGGTCATCCCGCCCGACCTGCGGCCGCTCGTCCTGCTCGATTCGGGCAACTTCGCCACCAGCGACCTCAACGACCTCTACCGCCGTATCATCAACCGCAACAACCGGCTCAAGAAGCTGGTGGACCTCAACGCGCCTGAGGTCATCATCCGCAACGAAAAGCGCATGCTGCAGCAGTCCGTTGACGCCCTGTTCGACAACAACCGCTGCAAACGCCCGGTGCTCGGCTCCTCCAACCGCCCGCTCAAGTCGCTGACCGACATGATCAAGGGCAAGCAGGGGCGCTTCCGCGAAAACCTGCTCGGCAAACGCGTCGATTACTCGGCCCGGTCGGTCATCGTCGTCGGCCCCGAGCTCAAGCTGCACCAGTGCGGTCTGCCCAAGAAGATCGCCCTGGAGCTGTTCCAGCCGTTCATCATTCGCCGGCTCAAGGAGTTGGGCCACGCCGACACGATCAAGTCGGCCAAGAAGATGCTCGAACGCAAGGACGACCAGGTCTGGGACATCCTCGAAGAGGTCATCAAGAACCATCCGGTACTGCTCAACCGGGCGCCGACCTTGCACCGCATGGGCATCCAGGCGTTCGAGCCGGTGCTGATCGAAGGCAACGCCATCCGCATTCACCCGCTGGTGTGCAAGGGCTTCAATGCCGACTTCGACGGCGATCAGATGGCGGTGCATCTGCCGCTGTCGATCGAG
Organism: Gemmataceae bacterium; assembly: GCA_035546275.1. Taxonomy (GTDB): domain Bacteria; phylum Planctomycetota; class Planctomycetia; order Gemmatales; family Gemmataceae; genus UBA4732. The sequence goes on along the minus strand of DATKHW010000764.1, from coordinate 2,192 downwards.
GCGCAGGTCGAAGCGTCGGTGCTGATGATGTCCACCAACAACATCTTCAGCCCGGCCAACGGCGCGCCGATCATCAGCCCGTCGCAGGACATCGTCATGGGCTGCTACTACCTCACCGCCACGCGCGGCGAGCTGGGCGAGTCCACGGAGGCCGGCGAGGGCAAGCGCTTTGGCAGCCCGGCCGAGGTCCACACCGCTTTCCAGCAGAAGAAGCTGGGCGTCCATGCCCGCATCTGGGTCCGCCTGCCGATCGAGAAGCGGGTCGTCAGCGAAGTGCGCGTCGATAAGGACAAGATGAAGATCGAAGACGTCGCCCGCAAGCCGAGCGGCTTGGTGCTGACGACGGTGGGCCGGGTGCTCTTCAACGACATTCTGGCTGCGAAAATGGCGTTTTACGACGTGGCCATGAGCAGCAAGATGCTGGCCAAGGTGATTTCCGACTGCTACCAGCAGCTTGGCCGGCGCCACACGATCGAGCTTTTGGATCGCATGAAGGACCTCGGCTTCCGCGAGTCCACGCGCTCGGGCTTGTCGTTCTCGGCCGACGATCTCAAGACGCCGAAGAACAAGGAATCGGTGCTGAATGCGACCGAGAAGCAGGTCGAACGCTTCCGCCGGCAGTACGACGAAGGCAACATCACCGAAATCGAGCGCTATAACACGGTCATCGACTTGTGGACGCACGCGCGCGACGAAATCACCAAGCAGATGATGGAGGACCTCAAGAACGACCGCCGCGACGGAGCGCCGTACCTGAACCCGATCTTTTTGATGGCCCACTCCGGCGCCCGCGGCGGCATCGAGCAAATCCGCCAGCTGGCCGGCATGCGCGGCCTGATGGCCAAGCCGAACGGCACCATTATCGAGACGCCGATCAAGGCGAACTTCCGCGAGGGCCTGTCGGTGCTGGAATATTTCAGCTCGACGCACGGCGCCCGCAAGGGGCTTGCCGACACGGCCCTCAAGACGGCCGACTCCGGCTACCTGACGCGCAAGCTGGCCGACGTGGCCCAGAACGTCGTCGTCACCCTGCACGACTGCGGCTCGACGCAGGGCGTCAGCAAGAGCGCGGTCTACAAGGGCGAGGAGATCGAACGGCCGTTGTCCGACTCGATCCGCGGTCGGGTCAGCTGCAACACCATCCGCGACCCCGTGACCGACAAAGTGATCGTCGCCGAGAACGAGATGATCTCGTGGGAGGCGGCCCGCACCATCGAGAAGATGGGCCTGGACAAGATTCTGGTTCGCAGTCCGATGACCTGCGAGGCGCCGCTCGGCGTGTGCCGCTTGTGCTACGGCATGGACTTGGCCACGGGCGCGTTGGTCGAGGAAGGCATGGCGGTGGGCATTATCGCGGCCCAGTCGATCGGCGAGCCGGGCACGCAGCTGACGATGCGGACGTTCCACATCGGCGGCGTGGTCAAGCACGAAATGGGCGAAAGCGCGGTCAAGGCGAAGCGGGCCGGCACGGTCAAGTTCGAGCGCGTCGAGGTCGTGGTCAACGACAAGGGCGAGCGCATCGCGTTGGCCCGCAACGGCGAAGTGCTGATCCAGGGGCCCAAGGGGCAGGCGCTGGAAAGCTATGCCGTGCCCAACGGCGCCCAAGTGCTGGTCGAGGACGGGGCGGCGGTGGAGCCCGGCAAGGTCATCTGCCGCTGGGAGCCGCACATTACGCCGATCGTGTCCGACCGCAACGGCTGGGTGCGTTTCGACGAGATCGTGGAGGGCGAAACGCTGCGGACGGAGCGCGATACGGCGACCGGCGCCGAGCGCCGCGTCATCATGGAACACAAGGGCGAGCTGCACCCGCAGATCGTCATCATGGACGGGCAGAGCGACAACGCCCAGCCGCTGACGACGTTCTACATGCCGGAGAAGGCGTTCCTCGAAGTGAAGGATGGCCAAAAAGTGTCGGCCGGCACGCTGCTGGCCAAGACGCCGCGCGAGGTCGCCGGCACGCAGGACATCACCGGCGGTTTGCCGCGCGTGACAGAGATCTTCGAGGCGCGCACGCCTCGCGACCCGGCCAAGATGGCGGAAGTGGCCGGCGTGGTTCGGCTGGGCGAGAAGAAGCGCGGCAAGCGCACCATCTACATTCAGCCGGTGGACGACGCCGGCGCCAAGATCGGCGAGGAGCGCGAGCACCAGGTGCCGCCCGGCAAGCACCTGCGCGTCCACACCGGCGACCGGGT
>DATKHW010000763.1:0-8673 GCA_035546275.1 Gemmataceae bacterium | reverse complement strand
CGCGTCGTGGAATTGTCGAACGACCCCCTGGCACCACAGCCGACGGTGCCGGGCCGGTTGTTCGGACACCTGTTCCTCGGCCGCGACCTGGTGCGCGACGCCGCCCGCGAACTCGGAGACATAAACCCCGAATTGGTGCTGATGCTGGAACACATCGTGCTGACGCACCTGGGCCTGCCGGAGTGGGGGTCGCCGCGGCTGCCGCTGGTGCCGGAGGCGCTCATCATCCACCACGCCGACGACCTCGACGCCAAGCTGGAGATGTACGTCCGCTGCCTCAGCCGCGACCGCGCCGATGGGCCGTTCACCGACCGCGATCCGGTTCTGAATCGGCATCTGTTCAAGGGGCGGACGGTGTGACGCCCTCGAATTGATCCAGCGACAGGGTGAAATCCACCGTCGCCGTCCCCATCTTCTGGACATGCACGCGCCGCACCACTTGCAGCGGCGGCCGAAACGTCAGCCGCGTGACCAACCGCGTGTCGGCGTCGATCTCGTGGGACGCCTCTCGCCAGTCCGGCATCCAGCAAACGAGGTCGTAACGCCCGGGCGGCGCCTTGGGCAAAACGTAACGACCAGCGGCGTCGGTGCGCGTGAAGTAGGGGTGGTCGTCCACGAACAGGTAGGCCCGCATCCAGAACTGCCCCGCGTTGCTCGACAATTCGACGAGACCGCCGCGGTCGAGGACGCGGTCGCGCTTGGTCCCCTCGTCGGGGAACGTCAGCGCGAAGAAATCGGCGCCGCGGGCCTGAATCGCCTGATAGACGTGCTGCTTCGATTCCAGGGCGACGGCGTCGCCGCGGCGGACGAAGCCGACGAAGCCGTCCGCGGCGCCCTGGCGAATGCGGATCTGGTAATCGCGCAAATCGACCTGCACCGGGGCGTGGTCCCAGGGGCGGGCCTGGCGAGGATCGACGTCGCGCAGGAAGACGACGGCGCCGCCGACGGCGCGGCTTTGCGGATCGATCAAGGGGGCATTGGGGTTCGGCCAGTCGCGGCGGGGGCCGCGCACCTGTTCGCACAGCGGGCTGACCGGGGCCTGGAACGGCGGAACAGTCGGAACCTCACCGGTCCACGTCACTCGGCCGGCGACGTCGCCGGCCAGGTTCGGGTCGAATTGCGTCGAGGATTCGACCGGCGGAGCGGCCGGCGAGGTGAGCGGCGCATCGGCGTCGCAACCCGTCAGCCCGGCCGCCAGCAGCGGCAGTCCAATCGTCCTTCGCAGCCAGGTCCGTCTGTCCACGGCGGTTCCCCCAGGGCGCCCAAGGTGTACCCCATGTCGCGCCGTGGGGGCAATACCGAATGAGGTCGGCCGCGCTCAGTGGACCGCCCGCAGCTCGTGCCACGCCGCCTGCTGGGCGTCGCCGTGCTGGCGGTAGTAATCCGCCAGGTAGCGGTGGACGGGCCACAGCCGCGGGCTGAGGCGCACGGCCGCGTTCCGCGCCTCGACCATGGCCGCTTCGTCGCCCAGCGCCTGCTCGCAATTGGACAGGATCAGCTGGTCGTGCGGGTGCCGGCGCAGCTGGGTCAACTCGGTCAAGGCCTTTACCGCATCCGCAAAATCGCCGTCCTGCGCCTCGGACTCCGCCAGCACCTCCAGCGCATCACACCGGCTCTGGCCGGCCAGGCCGGGCTGCGCCAGGGCGCTTTCCGCATAGGCCGCCGCTCCGCCCGTCTTGAGGTCCCAGCAGACCTGGGCCAGCTCGGCGTCGAGATCGGGGTCCTTCAGGCCCGCGTCGTGCGCCGCAGTCAGCAATTCCAAAGCCCGCTTGCGGCACCGCGTCGCCGTCCCCTCCTCTGTCTCCCGGTTCGCGATGTCCACGTAGGCCAGGCCCAGCGACCGCTTCTGATCGGCTTCGCTCATGGGCGGCAGCTTCAGAAACGGCCGCAGCTCGATGCTCTTGCGGGGTCCGGCCGTGTTCGTGGTCGGCGGTTCGTTGTAGACGCCGATGCGGTGATGGGTGAAAGCCAGGTGTGGGATGTCGGTCGGCGAGCGCGGCATGTGGCACTGCACGCAGTTGTTCTGGGGGCTTTCCCGCTCCCGCCGCTGCGGATCCACGCGACACCGCTGCGGCTCATGACAGCCCGTGCAAATGGAGTTGTAATAAGCGGTCTTCTGCCTGGACGCCGGCTCGCCGTGGGGGTTGTGGCAGGTCAGACAGGTCAGCGAATCCGAAGACTGGTAGCAGCGGCTCAGGTGCATTTGCTCGACGTGGCCGACCACCTTCATCGACCGGTCCTCCTCCGTGAACCCGTAGTCCTGGCGGAAATCTTGCAACGGCAGGCCGGGGCGATAATCCGATTGCTTTCTCCCCCGCGCCGGCAGCAGGGCGGCGGACTTTAGGTGGCACTGCTGGCAAACCGCCTCCGACAGCTCGCGCGACAGGCGGGATGGGTTGACGATGGTGAAGTCGGGTTCGCCGGGAGGCAGGCCGCGCCCCTTGCGAAGCTCGACGTGGAGCGACCCCGGCCCGTGGCAGCGTTCGCAGCCGATGGAGATCTCGTCGATCTTCATTTTGTGCAAGCTGGCGCCGATCGACTCCGATCGCCCGGCGTGACAATAAAGACAGGCCTCGCCGACCGCACGGGAGAATTCCAGATGCGTGGGGTGGTCGTAGCCGGGCGACATGTCCCAGGTTTTCCGTGTCGGATACCAGGTCGCCGGCGACTCCACCAGGAAGCCGTCCGTTTCGACGAGATACGTCAAGGCGTGCCGTCCCGAGCCGACCACGTACTTGACGGGATATTCCGCCAGAAGCACTTCCTGCGGCCCGTCCGTGCGCAGCAATTCGCGGTGCCACAGGGCGCCGTCCTTGCGGACGATCTGAAAGCGCGTCTTCGATGCGGGGTGATCGAAGGCCGCGTCGAGCGGCTCGCGGTCCAGGTCCACCGTCGCCATCGACCGGCTCATGCCAGTGCAGGCGAAGGAGGCGTGCTCGTCTTTGTGGCAGGAATAGCAGGCCTCGCTGCCGACGTAATGCGCCGTCGGCCCGGTATTCAGATAGGGGCTGGAGGAAATGGGCGGCAGCGCGAACGGGTCCTTCGGCGGCGGCGCCTTTCGCGGCCAGAACCAGGCGGCCAGCACGCCCACGGCCGTCAGCGCCAGCACCCCGGCGCCGGCCAGCGCCCACCAACGGCGGGCGCGGCGCGCGGCGCGACCCCCTGGCGTCGAAGGGGCTGGAGGAACATTCATCGAAGCGCCTTCCTAAGTCATGCACCGCCGGTGAACAGCGACCAAAGGAAACGGACCAACTCATGTTACCACAGACGATGCGGCGAGCAGTCGCTGGAAAGCGACGATTACCCGACGCGATCGATTCTCACACGAACACGACGCGTCAGCGAGGGAAACCAACCCGACGCGTCAGCGCGCGATGCAGTCCAAACCCTCGCTGGCGCTTCGGGTTCGTGCGGCGACGGGAAAACGGACGGGACTAGGGGCTTGCCCTGCGCCCGTGTGGTGTGCTATCGTTGCCCTCGCTGTGTTTGGAAACCACTCGACTTCTCGTGCAACCCTGCACCGGGGAAGGAGACCCAACCATGCTGGTCCTGTCACGTCGCGCGGAAGAGAAAATCGTTTTTCCGCAAGCCGGCATCACCGTCCACGTGCTGGGGACGCAAGGCGCCGCCGTTCGCATCGGCGTCGAGGCGCCGCCGGACGTCAAAATCCTGCGGGGGGAACTGGCCGAGACGCAGCAGCCTCCGAAGGCGCGCCGGCGGCCCAAACCGTCGCACGCCCTCCGCAACCGCCTGAACACCGTCGGCCTGCTGGCGCACGTCCTGGAACGGCAATGGGCCGCCGGACGCACCGCGGACGCCAAGGCGACGCTGCGGAAGCTGACTCAGGCCGTGGATTCCTTGGACCGCGACTTTACGGAAAAGGAATCGGGCGGCCCGGCGGTGCCCAAGACGCCGGCGAAGCGCCGCACCCTGGTCGTAGAAGACGACGCGATCCAGCGCGAGTTGTTGGCCGGTCTGCTGAGCCTCAACGGCGTCGAGTGCGACGTCGCCGAGGACGGCCAGGCCGCCCTCGACTTCCTGAAATCGCACGACCGGCCGGACTTTGTGCTGCTGGACATGTGGATGCCGCGCTGCGACGGCCCCGAGACGGTGGCGCGCATCCGCCGCGATCCGAAGCTGGCCGGCCTGAAGATTTTCATCGTCAGCGCCACGGCGCCGGCCGACCTTGGCCTGCCGGCCGGGACGGGCGGCGTGGACGGCTGGTTCACCAAGCCGATCAACCCGCAAACGCTGTGGGAATCGATTCAGAAGCACCTGGCGGACGCTTCCATCCACAACTGAACAGCGATTCTCTCTTGCATTCTTCTGTACGCAAACGTACAATCGTCGGCGTCCCGTCGGATGCGCTTCCCGGTGACTGGGCGACGCCGAGAGGCCTCCGGCGGGACACTTTTTTCCCTTTTCCCATCCGTCTTTTTCTCTTGACCGTGGGGCGAGCGGCGAGTTAGACTCGCTCGTTCCGGTTCCCCGCGCCGGGTTCCCGTCACGGTTTGCTCCGCTGTGGAGTCGCCCTATGTCTAGGTCGGACGCCTCCGGCCGCGCGCCTGCCAATCGTCTCCTGGCCGCCCTTCCGCCTCGCGTTTTTGATCGGCTTCGACCGTCCTTCGAGTTTGTGCCCTTGCCGCTGCGGAAGGTCCTCCATGAGCCGGGCGACGCCATCCGCTACGTCTATTTCCCGTGCAGCGGCGTCGTGTCCGTGGTCATCCCGCCGGACGGCAAGGGCGATGGCGTCGAAGTTGGGCTGGTGGGCCGTGAGGGCGTGGTCGGCGTGCCGGTCGTCCTGGGAGCGGACTCGACCCCCGCGCGCTGGGTGGTGCAGGTCCCGGGCGAGGCCCTGCGAATGTCGGCCGATCTGGTTCGCATCCACGCCGGCCGCGGCCCACTGCACGATCTGCTGCTTCTTTACGCCAATGCGTATCTGGTCCAGGTGTGCCAGTCGGTCGCTTGCAACGCCCTGCACCCGGTCGAGGAGCGGTTGTGCCGCTGGCTGCTTGGAGTGCATGCCCGCGTCGAGTCGGACCACTTTCCGCTGACGCACGAATTCATCGCCGCCATGCTGGGAGTCCGGCGGGCCAGCGTGACGCAGGCGGCGCGGGGCCTTCAGGAGGCGGGGCTCATCCGCTATGGCCGGGGTCGACTGGAGGTGCTGGACCGGCCGGGATTGGAGTCGGCCGCCTGCGGCTGTCACCGCATCGGCCAGGCGGAACTGGCCCGCTTGCCGGGAAACGGCGTCTGAGCGGCGGAAGGAAACGGAATCGGCCGGTCCGGTGGCAACGACTCCCGGACCGGCCAGGGCAGGGCCTCCCGCCTCGTACGCGGCAGGGGCCAAAGATAAGGATAGCACCGTTGGGACGATCCGGGAAGGCGGCCGCCGTCCGCTTGGGCAATTCCCTTGCGGCCGTGTTTGCGGTCCCTTTACAATCATCTCACCGCCCCGCGGCGACGCGACTCGTTCCTCACCAGGCCCCGACGTGCGGAAACCCAGCCAACATCAGCCGGCGGAGGGGGAGCGCCCTTCGCCCCGGCGCCGGCACGCCAAGGCCGTGGACCGCCTCCAGCGGCTGCAAGTCCTCGCCGCCGCGCTCTCCCACGCCGTCACCTCCGCGCAGGTCGCCGACGTCATCGTCGCGCAGGGCATGGCCGCCCTCGACGCCTGCACCGGCGTGCTCGCCGTGCTGAACGAGGGCCGCGCCGTTTTCGAGTGTCTCCGCATGGTCGGCTATCCGCCGGAGATGGTGGAGGCCTACCGCACGTTCCCGGCCGACGGTCCTTGGCCCATCGCCGAGGCTGTCCGCGAGGGGCGGCCGATCCTCCTGGAAAACCTGACGCAACGGAAGGAACGCTACTCCGCCGCCGGCAGCCACGGCGCCCATCCCAATGGAGCGGCCGTCGCCGTTCCCATGAAGCAGGGCGACGTGGAGGGCGGACTGTGGTTCGGCTTTGCCGGCGACCGCTCGTTCGACGAGGAGGACCGCACGTTCCTCGCCGCCGTGGCCGACCTGGGCGCCCAGGCCCTGGAGCGGGCGCGCCTGTATGACGCCGAGCGGGCCGCCCGCCAGCGAGCTGAGCGTGAGGTCGAAGACCGCAAGGCCGCGGAGCGGGCGCTGCGCGAAAGCGAAGAGCGGCTGCGGACCCTCAGCGACAACTTGCCGCTCGGCGCCGTCTATCAGATCGTGGGCGACGGGGCCGGCGGCCGGCGCTTCTCCTACGTCAGCGCCGGCGTCGCCGGTATGCTCGGCGTCACGCCCGCCGAGGTGATGGCCGACGCCGGTCTGCTGCATGGCCTCATCCACGACCAGGACAAGCCGCGCCTGGCGGCCGGCGAGGAGGCCGCCGTTCGCAACATGGCCGCGTTCGACGGCGAGTTCCGTTCCTGGACGCGCTCCGGCCGGCTGCGCTGGATCCACTGCCGCTCGGCGCCCCGCCTGCTGCCCGACGGTCAACTGGCCTGGGAAGGCGTCGTGATGGATGTGACGGATCGCAAAAAGGCTGAAGAAGCACTGGACCGCGAGCGCGAGCTGCTGCAGGCCATCATTGACACGATTCCCGTGATGATTACGGTCTACGAGCCGGACACGAAGGTCCTGCGGCTCAACCCGGCGTTCGAGCGAATCGTCGGCTGGTCCACGCGGGAGGCGGCCGGCGTGTCGCTGATGGAGCAGTGCTATCCCGACCCCGAATGCCGGGAGCGCGTCGCCGAGTTCATGCGATCCTGCCGCGACGGCTGGATGGACATCCGCATGACGACGCGCGACGGGCGGGAGATCGAAACGTCGTGGGCCAACGTCCGGCTCTCCGACGCGACGCACATCGGCATCGGCATCGACATTTCCGATCGCAAACGGATGGAGCAGACTCTCCGCGAAGCCGACCGCCGCAAGGACGAGTTCTTGGCGATGCTGGGCCACGAGCTCCGCAACCCGCTCGCCCCGATCCGCAACGCCGTTCAGGTGCTGGGGCTGCTGGGGAGCGCCGACCCGCACCTGCAAACGGCCCGCGACGTGATCGACCGCCAGGTGATGCACATGACCCGCCTGGTGGACGATCTGCTGGACGTGAGCCGCATCACGCGCGGCAAGGTGCGGCTGCACAAGGAGCGCATTGACTTGGCATCGATCGTGGCGGCCGCGGTCGAACACACCCGGCCGGCCTTCGAGTCGCGGCGGCGCCCGTTGGCCGTGACGATGCCGCCGGAGACGCTGTGGCTGGAGGGCGACCGGACGCGGCTGGCGCAGGTGCTGGGGAACCTGCTGACGAACGCGGCGAAATACAGCGAGGGCGACGGCGACGTTTCCCTGACGGCGGCCCGCGACGCCGGCGAGGTCGTGGTGCGCGTCCGCGACCAGGGCGTCGGGATTCCCTCGGAACTCTTGCCGCACGTCTTCGACCTGTTCACGCAGGGCCAGCCGACGCTGGCCCGCTCGGAAGGCGGCCTGGGCGTCGGCCTGACGGTGGTGAAGAGCCTGGTCGAGATGCACGGCGGCCGGGTCGAGGCCCACAGCGACGGGCCGGGGCGGGGGAGCGAGTTCGTCGTCCGCCTGCCGTTGCTTCCTATTGCAGAGCATCCCGAACCGCCGGCCGTGAAGGATGCAGCTCCACAGGCGCCGGCGCGGCGCGTCCTGGTGGTGGACGACAACCGCGACGCGGCGGACAGCATGGCCGTCATCCTGCGGGCCGGCGGCCATGAGGTGGCGACGGCCTACGACGGCCCCAGCGGCGCGGCGGCGGCCCTGGAATTCCTCCCCGACGTGGTGCTGTTGGACCTGGGGCTTCCCGGCATGAGCGGATACGAGGTCGCCGTCCGGCTGCGGCAAGAGCCGGCCCTGCGGCGGACGCTGCTGATCGCCGTGACGGGATACGGTCAGGAGGAAGACCGGCGCCGCGCTCGCCTGGCCGGGTTCGACGTTCATCTCGTCAAGCCGACCGACCCCGAAGCCATCAACGCCCTGCTGGCGGCGGACCGCGCCGGCGAGTGACCGTCGGCGAGACGGCGCCGCAGCTTGCCCGGACGGCCGATCTTGCCCCCACGGCAGCGGTTCACAGGATTTGCTCCCAAAACGACCAACGTCGCCCCTCTCCGGCCGTCGCCGCTGCGTAGTATTTAGGGCGAACCTCACGGAGGAATGCCATGAGCAGGAGCATCGGGTTTCTGGCCGGGGCGTTCGCGCTGGCCGCGGCGCCGGGACTTGGTTTCGCCCAGACGCCGCAGGTCGGGGACGTCCAGCGGCTCACCGCCATCACCCTGTCCATGACCGTGGGCAGTACGGAAAAAGAGACGAAGGTCGCCGCCTACACGCCGCCGCCCGGCTGGTACGTGCGGAGCCATTCCGTGGACTGCACGAAGAAGACCGGCAACTCCTCGTACTCGGTGAACACCGTGCCCCAGGACTGGACGTTCGTGTCCGAGGACAAGGTGAAGGAGTCGTACAAAGGGCTGATCGACCTGGCCGGCGAGGTTCAGAACGCCGGCCTGAAGGCGCAGTTCGTCGCGGAACAGGACCAGCTGCTGACGGCGCTGCACCACGTCCGCTCGTCGCACCACGCACTGGTCGTGGAGGCCACGGCCCGCGGCGAGGGCTTCCTGCGAAACGGCGGCGTCCTGGAGCTGACGGTGACGGCGGAGTTGGTTTACGTCGGCACGGACGAGAGCCT
>DATKHW010000762.1:0-11510 GCA_035546275.1 Gemmataceae bacterium | reverse complement strand
GGCCTATAGTTGCGTGACTGCCTGGTTTTCTGCGCTGGAGGGCGGAAATGCGCCGAAAATGTGTTCCTCGACGCCGCGCCGGAGCGGCGGCCCTGGAATTCGCCATCGCCTGTCCGCTGCTGTTTCTGATCTTCCTCGGCATGGTCGAAATCGGCCGGGCCATGATGGTGGCCGGTTCCGTGGCGAATGCGGCCCGCGTCGGGGCGCGGTCGGCGGCCGTGTCGGGAGGGAGCTACAGCAGCTGCACTTCCTCCGTCGCCGCGGTCCTGTCCGACGCCGGCCTGCCGAGCGGCACGGCGCCCACCGTGACGGTCAACGGCGTCGCCGTCACCGACGACGCCTCGTTTCAGGCGGCGGCCGTCCCGGGTGCGACCATCACGGTCCAGGTGTCGCTGTCCTACTCCAGCGTGTCGTGGGTTCCCGGCGGCGGCGCCCTGTTCATGTCGCCCGGCCAGTCGATCTCGGCTTCCACCACGATGACGCGCGAAGGATGACGGGAGGATTTCCGCATGATCGTCGGTCCATCCACCAGCCCGCGCCGCGGCGGCGTGACGATCTGGATCGTCCTGCTGATCCTGCCGCTGTTCGCCCTCACCGCCTTTGCCGTCGATCTGAATTACATCTGGACGGTGGACGCCGAACTGCAGAACGCCGCCGACGCCTCCGCGCTGGCCGGCGCCGACCAGCTGCTGGCGCCCAACACCGTGGCCTGTCTGCCGAACACCTCGCCGTCGCAATGGGACGACCTGGAGCAGCTGGCCGACAAGGCCGCCGTCAAGGCCGCCGAGGCCCGCGCCGCCACCGAGAGCGCCGCCGGATCGTCGGTCGTGGTCAACGACAGCGACGTCCAGGTCGGCTACATTGAAGATCCGTCGGCCGATCCCAGCACAGCGGCCGGCGCCTTCCAGGGGACAAACAGCGGCAACTTCCCCAACTCGGTCCAGGTGACGGTCCATCTCGACAGCAGCGTTCCCACGGGGCCGCTGCAGCTGTGCTTCGGCCCGCTCTTGGGCAAGCCGACCACCGTCCGCCAGGTGCAAGCGACCGCGTCGCTGCGCGGCCAGAACGTCAGCGGCTTCAACGGCTCCGGCAGCCGCTTGCTGCCGATCGCCATGAGCATGGACGCCCACAACGCCCTCTTGGGAAAACCCACCGACCCGTCCGGCAACATCGGCGACGGCCTGGGCGCCTTGCTGAGCATTCTGAACCTGCTCAACCTGCTCTGGCTGCTCTTCCCGCCGACGCCGCCTCCCGGCGTGCATCTGCAAGACGCCTTCACTGTCACGCTGCCCATCGCCGGCGGTCCGCAGGCGCCCGGCAACGTCAGCGGCGGCGGCGACGGCATCCCGGAGGCCGAGATTTTCCCCAAGAAAACCAATCCGGGCGATTTCTACCTCGTGTCGCTGCGCAACGCCCCGGTGGCGGACGACCCCACCTACGTCGCCTGGATTCTCAACGGCCCCTCGGCCGGCGACCTCAGCACGTTCGGGCCCAACGGTTTGCAGGCCAACGCCCTCAGCCCCGCCACGATGTATGCGGGGCCGAACGTGGATTCCAACATGGACGCCGCGCTCAATGCGGTCGTCGGCCAGACCCGCATCGTGCCCGTTTTCACCAGTTATCAGAGCGGTGCGACGCCCACTTACAAGGTGATCGGCTTCGCCGCTGTGGTCGTCGTCGCCGTGAACCTGCAAGGGGCCAACCCGACCATGACCCTGCAGCCGACGGCGACCGTCGATCCATCCGCCACGCTGGGCGGCGGCGCCGGCGTCGGCGTGGCTGCCTTTGTGTATCAGAGGATTTCCCTGAGTCGTTGAAGAGGCGACATCCGATCTGCGTGCTCAGCAGCCGCCGGCGCGGGCGCCGCCTGCTGGTCCGGACAACCGATAGCTGTAAGCCGAAGAGGAATCGCATGCGTACCGCCGTGCTCGCCTCCGAAGTCTCCCACCCGTTGATCCAGTCGCTGCGTCGGCTCATCGAGGACAAACTCGATCCCCAGGGGCCGCTGATTGCGGCCTTCGAGCAGGCGGAAAACGTGCTGTTTCGCTTCCGTCCCCAGGCGCTCCTGGTGGTGCTGTCGCCGGCGCCCGATCGGGCGCTGCGGTACATGAACAAGGTGCGATCCCAGGTGGCCGGGCGCGTCCTGGTCGTTGGGCCCACCTCCGATCCCAAGCTCATCCTGCGGGCGCTCCAGGACGGCGCCGACCATTATCTCGACGAGGACGACTTGCCCGAACAGTTCGCCGCGGTGCTGCCGCGGCTGGGCGGCAAAGAGCAGCCGCGGCCCACGACCAACGGTCAGACGATCAGCATCCTGGCGGCCGGCGGCGGCTGCGGCGCCAGTACGCTGGCCGTCAACCTGGCCGTGGTTCTGGCCGGCGAACGCCAGCGCTGCGCCCTGGTGGACCTCAAGCCCGGCGTCGGCGACTTGGCTGCTCTGCTCGACCTCAAGCCCGATCACACACTCGCCGATCTTTGCCTCAATCCGGCCCTGGTGGACGAGGCCATGCTGGAAAAGGCCGGCGTGGGCCATTCCAGCGGCGTGCGTCTGCTGGCCGCGCCCTTGCATTTCGAGGACATCCGGCTGCTGACGCCGGGCGGCGTCCAGCGAGTGCTCGGCCTGGCGCGGGGCGCTTTCCCCTATGTCGTCATCGACCACGAAGATTGCTTCCACGAGGAGCAGGTTCTGGCCCTGCGGCACGCGGATACCATCCTGCTGGCGGCCCGACTGGACTACACCTCGCTGCGCAGCGCCCGCCGCACCCTCGACCACCTGGACCGCATGGGCATCTTGAGGGAGCGCGTATCGCTGGTAATCAACCGGCACGGCCAGGCGAAGGAATTGCCCAAGGAGGAAGTGGAATCGACGTTGCGGATCAAGTTGACCCATTTCATCCCGGAAGACCCCGGCGCCGTCAACGCGGCCAATAACACCGGAGTCCCCGTGGTGCTGAAGGCGCCGTCGAGCCGGGCGGCCCAGGCGATCCGGCGGCTGGGCAAGACCCTGCTGGCGGCCAATCCGAATCCGCCGCCGAAGCTGGCCTCCCAGTCCAAAAGCTCCGTCATCCGCTGGCTGGCGCCGTTTCGCTCGTAGCATCCCACCGGCAATGTCCGCTTTTTTGGCTAACAGCTAATAGCTGTCAGCTAATAGCTGTTAGCCAAAAGCGCAGCCGTCGGGGCGCCAGCGGACATGATTGATGGGATCGTCAATAGCCGCCGCTCAAGATACGGGCGACGACCGACTCGATCAGCGCCACGGCCTGGTCCACGGCCGCTTGCACCGGCGCGCCCAGGCCCATCGTCATTTCCTCGGCGTCGCCCACAGGACTCGGCTCGCATCCCACCACAAGAAGGCGGCGAACCCGGCCGCCCATCGCCCGCACCAGCCGCAGCACCTTCACCGGGTCCATGCCGTGCGTCTCGATCATCGCGGCGCCATCTTCCGGCTCGTCCGTCGGTTCCTCCGGCGCCAGGACGTAAAGCGTCCCCGGCGCCCCGCCGCGCGGCACGGCGTCCACCAGAAGCACCGCCTCATATTCCTCGAGCAGGGCGTAGGTCAAATCCAGTCCGCGAATGCCGAAATCGACGACGCGGACCTCCTCGGGCAAGGGCCGATCGGCCAGCCGCCGGGCGACCTCGACGCCGAACGCGTCGTCGCCCAGAAAAATGTTCCCGACGCAGGCGATCAGGATGCGCGGCCGGCTCTCCTGTTGGGGCGTGGTCTCAGACCACGCCCCAACAGGCTCGACTTCCTCGACGCCGAAGAAAAAACGGTGGCCGGGCTGCCGCAGCGAGCCCAGGTCCCGGCCCGGATCGTCCTCCACGGTGACGGCGAGATAAATGCGATCCTCGAAATCCTGCTCAATCGACTCGACGACGGCCGTCTTCCCCTCCAGGGCCAGGTCCATCACGTCGGCCCGGCCCAGCGGCCACAGTCGGACGCGATCGCCTCGCTTGATTTCCACATCGCCGACCTGAATTCGGTCGAGCGCCGGCCTTTCCGCCAGCGGGTCCCAGTCAGGCATGGCCGTCCTCCGCGGGCAAGGTTCGCAAGCCGCGAACCGTGCCGTGCAGCCCCAGGAATTGCTCCGGCGTCAGCCCCGCCGTGCGCTGCAACAGCGCCCGCACTCGCTCATCCACCGCGGCCGCCGATCGCTTTTCCTCATCGGTCAATGTGAGGATACGAAGACTCAGAATCTCGTCGATCTCCGCCCCGTCGAACAGATCGCCCGGACTTTCCGGCGCGGTCCGCGGATAGTCGTAGAGGATGATCGGCGACGACAAAATGGCGTCGCGCTCGCCGGCCTCGCCGACCAGGACCGGAAAGGCCCCCTCGTTGCGGCAGCCAGCGGCGACCAGCGCATGTTCCGCCGGGGGTTCCAGCAGCGAAAGAAACTCGCCGTCGCGGACGCCGAGGATGGTGTGCGTCGAAACCAGCGACCGCAGCAACGCCTCGTCCCGGTCGCAGACGCCGGCATTGGCCAAGGGGCTGCGGTTCTCGATCCGCACGCGGACTTTGAACAGCTGCGCTCCGGCCGGTTCCACGGACGTCTTGACCAGGCCGCCCACGCTCTGCTGCTCGCGCACCACGACGCCGATGATTTCGTCCTGCGGCCCGCGAACCGGCTCGATGCGCCGGCCGCCGGGAAAGGCGAATTCCGTTTGTTGGCGGCCCTCCACCGCGGCAACCTCCTCGACCTCCTCGTTCCCAGGCTCTGCCTGGGACCGCACTGCCCGCGAGGCTCTGCCTCGCGTGTGATCCAAGCGGCAGGCAGAGCCTGCCGGGCAGTGCGTGCCGGGGCAGAGCCCCGGCACGAGGACTTTGCGCTCCACCGCTTCTTGCCACGTTTGCAGAAGCGTATCGCCGGCCCGCAGCGAATCCACGAAGTGAAACGCCGCCCGCTCGCCGTCCACCCACCGCTTTCGCGGATGGTCCAACGCGCCGATCCGCCGCGCCTGCAAATGCAGGAACCGCACCGTAACGTTCAGCACGGGACGCTCGCCGCGCACCAGGCACTCCGTCTGCATCTCCCAGGCGTCGCCGGTTTGCTGCGCCTCGCAATACGACCGCGGATAAACGCCGCCGAACGTCCAGCGCTGCCGGTTCTTCACCGACGGCCGATAGGGATAGAGGACGTACCCCTCGTACAGCACGGCGTTCACAATCCGGTCCACGATGGCCTGGTTCATGACGGCCCCTTCTCGTCGGGCAACAGGCTTTCCAGCGCCTGCTCCCAGGTCGGCAGGCCGCGACGGCTCTTGTAGCGATAAAGACGATCGAAAATATCTTGCCGCAAACAAAGCCAGGCGCTATTGGGATAATACCGATTCATCATCTCTCGCCAGGTCCGCATCGGCAGCCGGAAGGCCGCCTCCCGGTCCCACGGAATCTGCGCGACCTGCAGCGCTCCGTCGTCGCCCTCGTAGAACACCGTCCCGCTGAACAGGAACGTCAGCGGCGCCTCGCCGTCTTCGAGGGCATGGAAATACTTGGTCGCCGCCACGTTGAAATCGAACGTGCAGGGCGCCGGCAGGTCCGCCGTAACGCCCTCCGTAAAGGGCGGAAGGACGACGCTTGCGTGCGTCCACAGCATCGGCCGCAGCGTTTGCCGCCAGCGATCCGGCGCATCGAACAGATCGTGCAACCGTTCCTTCTCGCTGGCCGCATACGGCCGTTTGCCCGGCTCGATGCGAATCTGGCAGCGCAGCACGACGGAGTGAATCGGCACGACCGGCGCCGCCTGATGCACGCGAAGCGTGAACAGCAGCAGCGGCGCCGCGGCGAACGGCTCGGCCCGTGCCGACTCCACGGCGAAGCTAAGCTCAGGCATGGTCGGCCCTCGCGCTCAGTCCCGCGAAGAAGCCGTTGATCTCCCGCCATAGCTCCGTGCCGCCCGACAGGCCGCGCCAGTGCGTGCGGATCAGGCCCACCAGCTTGTAGCACTCGTCAATCGACGCAAGGAAATGCTCGCGCGTCCGGCCGACGCGATGCACCAGCAACGCCTCCACGTCTGGCGCCAGCTCGCGCAGGACCGGGTTGGCGTCCTCCAGGCGCCGCCACGCCTCCAGCGTGAGCAGCGACTCGATCGGCCCCGCGGGGCTGGGATAGACGGCGACGACGCGGTCCTCCGCCGAGCTGCGGAAGAAAAACGCCAGGTCGATCGGGATGCGCAGCGCGTCCCACTGCTCATCGGTCAGACGGAAGTCAGGCAGATGCTGCACGCGCGGCCGGGCCAGGCGATAGCGGGCGTTCTGCGGATTGTCGAACAGCACCGCACAGGCGTCGCAGCAGCAGTGCAGCCGGCGGCCGGCCGGCTCGATCAGGTGGACATGCTGCGGCGTCAGCCCGGCGCCGCACAGGTCGCAGCGCTCCTCCGGCCCGCGCTGGCGCGTCAGGCCGCGGAGGACGGCGAACGCATTTCGCCCAGTCGGCGTCATGGGGCTTCCTCAGCAAATCCGCGGCAGCTGCTCGCCGGCCAAGAGCGTCACGACCCGCTGACCGCCGACCACGGAGCGCATCGTGACGACGCCCGGATGCTCCGCCGTCGCCTCGCCGACCACGGCGGCGTTGCGGCCCAACGGATGGCGCCGCATCACGGCCAGCAGCCGATCGGCGTCCTCCGCCGGAACGACGGCCATGAGTTTGCCCTCATTGGCGACATACAAAGGATCCAATCCCAGCATCTCGCAGGCGCCGCGCACCTCCGGCCGGATCGGCAACGCCGCCTCGTTCAGCTCGACGCCGACTCCCGACGCCGCCGCCAGCTCGTTGACGGACCCCGCCAAGCCGCCGCGCGTCGGGTCGCGCATGCACCGAATGGAAGGGCACGCATCCAGCATCACGCGCGTCAGATCGTGCAGCGGGGCGCTGTCGCTTTCCAGCACCGTCTCGAACTCGATGCCCTCGCGCACCGACAGGATGGCGACGCCGTGGTCGCCGATCGTCCCGGAAACCAGGATCCGATCGCCCGGCCGGGCATTGCGGATCGACAATGCCCGCCCTTCCGGCACAACGCCGATCCCGGAAGTTGCAATAAAAATGAGGTCGCCCTTGCCGCGGTCCACGACCTTGGTGTCCCCCGTGACGAGGGAGACGCCGGCTTCGGCGCAAGCATTCCGCATCGACTCCACGACGCGGCGGAGATCGGCCAGCGGCAATCCCTCTTCGAGGATGAATGCGGCCGACAGGAACAGCGGCCGGGCGCCGCCGACGGCGAGGTCGTTGACCGTGCCATGCACCGCCAGCCGGCCGATGTCGCCGCCGGGAAAGAAAATCGGCCGGACCACAAAGGAATCCGTCGTGAAGGCGATCCTCGTTGGGGCATGGTCTCCCGACCTCGTTGGGGCATGGTCTCCCGACCATGCCCCAGGGCCGGGCAGCATCAGCGTCGCTTGATCCTCCAGCGCCGACAGCACCGGGTTGTCGAACGCCGGCAGAAAGACGCGGCGGATGAGGTCAGCGGTCAGCTGGCCGCCGCTGCCGTGGCCGAGCAGAATCTGGTCGTAGCGGGACTGCGGCACGGGGCAGGCGCCGAAAACGCCGTTGTTTCGTGGTTCGACGAGGTCGGCCATGTCCGTTTACACCCTCCCCGCCGCCAGCCGGCCGACGCCGACCGATTCGAGATGCCGGCCGTAGGCGTGGTAGGCGGCGCAGGCGCCCTCGGCCGAAACCATCGTGGCGCCCAGCGGCGTGTGCGGCGTGCATTCCCGGCCGAACGCGGGGCACTCGTGCGGTTTCTTCAGGCCGCGCAGGATTTGGCCGCTGATGCAGACGGTCGATTCCTGCGTTTCCAGACCGCCAACGTCGAAAATATGATCGGCGTCGTAAGCTCGGTATTCCGGGCGCAGCCGGTAGCCGCTCTGGGGGATGGAGCCGACGCCGCGCCATTTGCGGTCGCATACCTCGAAAACGTCGTCGATCAGCTTTTTCGAGGCCGGGTTGCCCTCGCGCCGGACGACGCGGCTGTATTGATTCTCCACCTCGCCCCGGCCGGCTTCGAGCTGTCGCACCGTGCGCAGCACCCCTTCGAGCAGGTCGAGCGGCTCGAAGCCGGCGACGACGATGGGAACGCGAAACTCCGCGGCGATCGGCTCATATTCCGTGAAGCCCATCACCGTGCAGACGTGGCCCGGCCCCAGAAAGCCCTGCACGCGGTTGTCCGGCGCCCGCAGGATGGCCGTCATCGCCGGCGGCACTAATACATGGGATACGAGAAGGCTGAAATTCGTCAGCCCGCGCTTCTTCGCCATCCAGACGGCCATCGCGTTGGGCGGCGCGGTGGTCTCGAAGCCGACGGCGAAGAAAACGACTTTTCGGCTCGGGTTCGCCGCCGCCAGGTTGACGGCGTCCAGCGGCGCGTAGACCACGCGCACGTCGGCGCCCTGCGATTTGAGCTGCAACAGATCGCCGCGCGACCCCGGCACGCGGAGCATGTCGCCGAAGGAGCAGAAAATCACGTCGGGCCGCGACGCGATGACGTGGGCGCGGTCGATCATTTCCAGCGGCGTCACGCACACGGGGCAGCCCGGCCCATGCACCAATTCGACGCCGGGCGGCAGCACGTGGTCGATGCCGTACTTGACGATGGTGTGCGTCTGTCCGCCGCACACTTCCATGATGGTCCACGGCCGCGTCACGGCGCCGGCCACGGCGTCGGCCAGCCGGCGGGCCGCATCGGGGTCGCGGTATTCATCCAGGTACTTCACGGGACGGCCTCCCGATTTCGTCGAGCTGATTCATGCCTTCCAGGAACTCGAACACCCGTCGGGCCTCGGCCTCGTCCAGCTTGTTCAGCGCGAAGCCGACGTGGACCACGACGTAATCGCCGGGAACGACGTCGGGCACATGCTCCAGGCAGACGCGCTTGAAGACGCCGCCGAAATCGACCTTGCCCATGCACACGTCGTGCTCGGCGTAGGTTTCGACCACTTTGCCGGGGATGCCGAGGCACATGGGAGACTCCCAAAGAGGAGGCGAGGCGGCGGCCGTGACCTTGATGGCTGCGCCTTTGGCTAACAGCTATTAGCTAACAGCTATTAGCTGTTAGCCAAAATCGCGGCCATTACTGATGACGCCCGTTCCGGCGAAGCAGCTCCGCCGCCGGAATCAGGACGGCCGCTTCCTCGATTTCCACCGCGACGGCGTCCGGCGCCCGGTCGGTCAGCGCCGCCTCCACGGCCGCCCGCAGCTTCGGACCCGTCGAATGACATCCCTGATCGCTCTTCTGAATCCGCAAACGCACCACGCCGTCCGCGACGCCCAGCAGCTCCACATCGCCGCCCTGCGACCGCACGCGCGATTCCAGATCGAGCGGATGCAGATTGTGCAAAAGCAGCACGCTGCCGACCAGCTCATCCGCGGCCGCGGCGTCAATCAGCGCCTGGCCCGCCGCACCCGCCCCGGCCGCCGCCGTCAGCAGCCGTTCCAGCGCGGCGCCGTGCAGTTCGAGGAGAGTCTCGACGATCTCGCGCGTCCGCGCCTGGACTTGCGGATCGGACGACTCCTCCACGGCGTGGAGGAGCGATTCGATCCGTTCCATCCGTTTGCGGAACGCGCTGTCGTCCAAGAGGTCGGGCATCGACGCCTCGCTTGCGCTTCGGGTTAGTAGGCTCACCCATGTTGTACGCCGAACATCGGTGCGTGCCTCACGTCGAGCAGCTTGCCGCCGCCGTGGTACATGTGGACGCCGCACGGCAGGCACGGGTCGAAGCTGCGCACGGTCCGCATGATGTCGATGCCCTTGAACTTGTCCGGGCCGTTCTCCTCGAAGATCGGCGTGTTCTGCACGGCGTCCTCATACGGCCCCGGCGTGCCGTAGCTGTCGCGCGGCGCGGCGTTCCACGGCGTCGGCGGATACGGATGGTAATTGGCGATCTTGCCCTTGCGGATGACGACGTGGTGCGACAGCACGCCGCGCACCGCCTCGTGGAAGCCGCAGCCGATCGCCTCGTCGGGGACCTTGAACTCGGTGAAGGTCTTGGTGCGGCCGGCGTGCAGGTCCGCCATCGCCTTCTCGGCGAAGTACAGCGCCGCCGCCGCCGCATAGGCCTGGAAATAGCTCCGCGCCCGGTCGCGCTCGATGGCGTTGCTCCATTTCGGAATCTTCCATTCAAACTCGACCTCCGGCAGCGACGCCGTCTTGGGCAGGTAAATCTTGACGCTTTGGCCGTCGGCCTTGATGTAGCCGATGTCCACCAGGCCGGCCAGGGCCGTGGACCACAGCCGGGCCAGCGGACCGCCGCCGGTGTCGAGCGCCAGGTGGTCGCCGGTCTTCGGGTCGAGCCAGCGCGGACACATGACCCAGCTGTAGGCGCCGTTGAAGTCGCGCTTCTGCGGCCGGGGCGTCGTCGTCTGGTTCCACGGGTGGCGCTGGTCGATCGGATTTCCCAGCGGGTCGTGCTTGACGAACGTCTCCTTGTCCTGCCAATCGTCGTAGTACGACGATCCGAGAAGGATGCGGATGTTGAGATTGATGTCCACGAGGTTATGGGTGACGGCCTTGCCGTCCACGACGACGCCGGGCGTGACGTACATCGCCTTGCCCCACTCGTTCATGTTCTTGTAGGTGTAGTCGCACACCTTGGGATCGTTCCATGACCCCCAGCAGCCCAGCAGCGTCCGGCGGTATCCCACCTGTTCGTAGCCGGGCAAGGCCTCGTAGAAGAAGTCGAACAGGTCGTTGTGCAGCGGCACCACTTTCTTCATGAACTCGACGTACTTCATCAGGCGGACGAGGTAGTCGGTGAAGAGCTGCGGCGTGGGGACCGTGCCGACGCCGCCGGGATACAAGGTCGAGGGATGGACGTGGCGGCCTTCCATCAGGCAGAACATCTCGCGCGTCAGCCGGCTCATGTGCAGGGCTTCGCGGTAGAACTCGCCGGTGAACGGGTTCAGGGCCGTCATGATATCCGCGATGGTCTTGAAGTGGTGCAGGTTGGCGTTGGGCGCCGGGGTGCGCTGCGCCTTGTCCCACACCTTCGGGTTGGTCTCCTTGACCATCTGCTCGCAGAAATCAACTCCGACCAGGTTGTCCTGGAAAATATTGTGGTCGAACATGTACTCGGCCGCCTCGCCGAGGTTGACGATCCATTCGGCCATCTCCGGCGGACGGATTCCGAAGGCCATGTTCTGGGCGTACATGGCGCAAGTGGCGTGGTTGTCGCCGCAGATGCCGCAGATGCGGCTGGTGATGAAGTGGGCGTCGCGCGGGTCCTTGCCCTTCATGAAAATGCTGTAGCCGCGGAAGATCGACGAGGTGCTGCGGCATTCGGCGACCTTGCGGTTGGCGAAGTCGATCTTGGTATAGATGCCGAGACTGCCGACGATGCGCGTGATTGGGTCCCATGACATCTCGACCAGCTTGCCGGGCTTCTGGGCGGAGGCTTCCGGGCTCTCGGGCATGGTTTTCGGAGGTGCGGCCATTGGATTTGCTCCATTCGATCTTGGAATCGTTTCTTGATGGTCACGTAATGGATAGCCCTGAGGCTGCTTGTTTGGCTAACAGCTATTA
>DATKHW010000761.1:0-2060 GCA_035546275.1 Gemmataceae bacterium | reverse complement strand
TTCGACGAATTCCATAACAAGGAAATGCAGATCGCCGGCCTGGTCCGCGTCGAAAGCCGTGACGATGTTCGGATGATGCAGCCGAGCCGCCGCGCGCACTTCCTGATGGAAGCGCTGCACGCTTGACTTGTCGTGCACGAGGGAGGGATTGACGACCTTGAGGGCGACCAGGCGCTCCATGCGTTTGTGTTCCGCCTTGTAAACGGCGCCCATGCCGCCTTGTCCGAGCAAGGCCAAGACCCGGTAGCGCGCGTGGTCGATCAGTTCCGGCGGGACAAGTACGGCGCACGCCGCCTCGGTGGTGCGCGGGCCGTCGGTGATCGGAGCGACGCGGTCGATGGTGGGTCCGGCGGTGGGCGCCGTCGGCGGAACGGTCGCCGCTTCGGAGGCGATTATTTTGCGGGGGGACTGATCCATCGGTGCGCAGACCTCGTGCAGTGGGGCGCCCTCCGAGGTCCGGCGAGGCGGGTCGCGTCGGCTCGCCGGACCCCGCGCGCTCACTTCTTCTTTTTGCCGCCCTTGGACATGCAGTCGTCGTAGAGCTTGTTGAAGGCGGGGCTGGTCGACTTCGCCGCCTTCTTGATCCGAGCCAGGAATTTCTTCTCGTCCGCGTCAATCTTGCCGTCCGCGAATAGCATCTCGCGCAGCCAACCGGCCTCCGACGCGTCGATGGTCCCATCCTTGAGGACGTTTTCCTCGATCGCTTTGAAGAACATGGTCGTGAACTTCGGGTTGACTTCTTTCTTCTTTGCCTTGGCTTTTTTCTGGGCCTGGTTGCGCAGCTCAATCAAGAAGCGCACCTCGTCGTGGTCGATCACGCCATCCGCCCACAGCTCCTTCCGGAGCGCCTTGACCTCGTCGTCGTCGATCTTGCCGTCCGCCAGCAGGGTCGAGATCGCCATTTTCCGCCAATCCGCCATAGAAAATCTCCTAAATAATCGGGCCGGCGCGGGCAAGCGCCGTCGCGCGCTGGGCGCCGACCCAAACCAAGTGCATAGGCAGCATACCAGAGGCCGGCCGCGCTGCGCAGCGAAAAGACGGCCAAAACGATGGTTTTTCCGCAAGAACAGTGGGAGCTAAAAGTCCCGCGCATAGCCGGCCGTCCAGCCGCCGTCCACCGTGAGGATGTGGCCGTGCGTGTAGCTGTTTTCGGGGTCCGCCAAAAACAGCACGGCGACTGCGATTTCCTGGACCGTCGCCGGCCGGCCGAGTGGAACATGATCGAGCATCCGCTGCATGGCATTTCGGAAAGAGCCGTCCTCGCCGTAGAACAGCTTCCGCGTCCCCTCGGTGAGCGTCGATCCGGGGGCCACGCCGTTGACGAGAATGCCGTGCGGGCCTAACTCCAGCGCCATGGCCCGCGTCAGGTTGACGACGCCGGCCTTTGCTGCCGTAAAGGCGCATTGCAGCCGCAGGGGAACCAGACCGGCGATGGAGGCGATATTGATGATCCGCCCGGTTTTCTGTGCGACCATGACGCGAGCCGCCGCTCGACTGACTTCGTACAACCCCGTTAAATCCACGGCCAGGATGCGGTCCCACTCCTCGCGCGGGAACTGGTCGATGGGGACGCGATGACTGAGCGTGTTGACTCCAGCGTTGTTCACCAGAACGTCAAGCCGGCCACACTCCGAGGCCACGCGCTCGACGACGGCCTGGACCTCGTCAGGCGCCGTGACGTCCATGCGCCATCCGAGAGCGCCGGGCACGCGGGCCGCGGCGTCCGCGGCGCCGGCGGCGTCAATATCGGTGTAGACGACGCGGCTGCCGTTGGCGGCGAAGCGGTCGGCGATGGCTTGGCCGATGCCGCGGGCGGCGCCGGTGACGAGGCTGACTTGGCCGGTTAAATTGCATCGCATGAGTAATCCTCCTGCTCGCCGCTCCTACGCCATCAAAACCGGACCTGGATTCTCCACATATTGCGCGAGCGTTTGCAGAAAGCGGGCTGCCGGGGCGCCGTCCACGATCCGATGGTCGAAGGTCAAGCTGAGCACGACCTGATCGCGCGCCGTGATCCGATCGCCGTCGACCGCCGGCCGCCGCTGAATTCGGCCGATTCC
>DATKHW010000760.1:0-10211 GCA_035546275.1 Gemmataceae bacterium | reverse complement strand
TGCAATCATCTCCGGGGGCTTACGCCCCCGGCTCGCCGGTGCGCCAACGAAATACCGTCCTCAACGGTTGTACCTGGTAAGGGGTGCGAATCAATTCCGTCCGTCGGCCGATTGACACCCCGTTGCGTACCATGATACGGTAAACTTTTACGATCGCGCACAGTTTCCCGGCATCCGCTCGGCGCCGCGACCCTCGATCGCCTATCCCATCCCGGTCGGCGGCGCGGCAGGTGGAGGTTTGAATGGCCACGAATAACGACGACGCTTCCCCGGCCGACCACGGCATCGATCCGCCGGCCGAAACCGAAGCCAAGACCAGCCCGACGCCTGCGTCCGAGAAGCCGGCCAAGCCCGTCGCCAAGGCGCCGGCCAAGCCGGCGGTGAAACCGGCCGCCAAGCCGGGCGCGAAGCCGGCCGCCAAGCCGGCGGCCGAGAAGCCCGCCGCCAAGACCTCCCCCGAGAAGCGCGCCAAAGCGCCGGCTCCCGCCCCCAAGAAAGAAGAGGCGGAAAAGGAAACCGAAGACAAAGCCGCGCCCGACGGCGAAAAGGAAGAAGCGCCCAGCGACGAGGCCAAGGAAAAGCCGGAAAAGGACGGACAACCGGACAAGGAAACGGCCGTTCAGACCGAGGCCGCCGTCAAGGACAAAAAGAAGAAAGCCAAGGGAGAAACCGGCGTCACGACCAGGGCCAGCCTGGCGTCGCTGTCGTCGCTATTCCAATTCAAAAAGGCGGCGCCGGCCGGCGTCTGGGGCGTCGATCTGGGCCAGTGCGCCCTCAAGGCCATCCGCCTCGAACTCATCGACGGCGTCGTCACCGCCACCGCCTTCGACTACGTCGAGCATCCCAAAATCCTCAGCCAGCCCGACGCCGACCCCGACGAGCTGACCCGCGAAGCGCTGCAAAAATTCCTGTCGCGCAACGTCCTCCGCGGCGACACCGTGGCCATCAGCGTGCCCGGCCAGAGCGGTCTGGCGCGGTTCGTCAAGCTGCCGCCGGTCGAGGAAAAGAAGATTCCCGACATCGTCCGTTTCGAGGCCAAGCAGCAGATTCCGTTCAACCTCAACGAGGTGGTCTGGGACTATCAGAAGCTCGGCAGCAACGAGCTGGCGGCCGGCTTCGTCGAGACGGAAATCGGCCTGTTCGCCATGAAGCGCGACATGGTCAACCGCTATTTGCAGCACTTCAAGGAAGTCGGCGTCGAGGTGCACCTGGTGCAGATGGCGCCGTTGTCGCTGTGCAACTTCGTGGCCTACGACCTGCTCGGCCGCGACTCCGGGGCGGCGGCCGAAGAGGGCGGCCGGCCCAAGAAGCAGTGCGTCACCGCGCTGGACATCGGAGCGGACAGCAGCAACCTCGTCATCACCGACGGCGGCCGCATCATCTGGCAGCGGCCCATTCCGCTGGGCGGCAACCACTTCACCCGCGCCCTCACCAAGGACCTCAAGCTCACCTTCGCCAAGGCCGAGCATCTGAAGCGGAACGCCGTCAAGTCGCCTGACCTCAAGAAAATCCTGGCCTCGCTCAAGCCGGTGCTGTCCGATTTCGTCGGCGAGGTGCAGCGGTCGCTGGGCTACTTCACCAACACGCACCGCGACGCCAACATCGAGTACATGATCGGCCTGGGCAACGCCTTCCGCCTGCCCGGTCTGCAGCGCTATTTGGCCGAGAAGCTGCAAATGGATGTCCGCAAACTCGGCAAAATGGAACGGCTGGTCGGCGACGGCGTCGTCACGTCGGCGACCTACACGGAAAACATCCTCAGCTTCGCCGTGGCCTACGGGCTGGCACTGCAGGGGCTGAAGCGGACCAAGCTGCACACGAACCTGCTGCCCGGCGAGATTCGGGCGGAGCGGGCGGTGCGCGGCAAGAAGCCGTGGGCCGTCGCCGCCGCCGCTCTGCTGCTGCTCGGCTTCGCCGGCTTCGCGGCCGCCGGGGCGTGCAACTATCTTTCCTACGCTTCCGATCCGCTGCCGAAATACGAGGGCGACGCGAAGAGCACGGTGGATCAGGTCACGGCGGCCCAGGGCCAGTTCGACGCCGCGGTGAAAGCCGCCCAGAAGGAAGAAGCCGATCTCAAGAGCATCGTCGCCGGCCAGGACGAGCGCAAGAACTGGCTGGAGCTGACCCACTTCCTCTTCAACGACGCCCTGCCGCAACCGGACGGCTCCAACCTGTCGAAGACGGCGTATGCCGCCTACTACGACGGCGGCGCCAAGCATCCCGGCAGGGACGCGCTCGAGGAGATGCAGAAGTACTGGCAGGGCACGGGCGCCGGCGCCGGCAAGCCGGGCGAGGCCGAAGAGCTGCCCGCCGCCATCGACAACCTCGTCCAGGTCAACATCGAGTTCTTCGACCAGCGCTACTGCGACGACCTGAGCGCGGCCTGGAAGCAGATCAAGGAGACGGCGCCGACCGTCAAGGGCAACACGGAAAACCTGCGGGCCAACACCCGCACGGACGACTTCGACAAGGGACCGGAAGGCAAGGGCTGGCTGGTCGAGGTCCACGGATCGACCTACTTCAAGAACGAGCCGAACCGCTTCCTCGTCTCCACGCTGGTGGACAACATCTACCAGCGCAGCGTCAAGCCGGCGGCCGCGGCGAGCGGAACGCCGTCGGCTTCCGGAGCGTCGGCGGCCCAGCCGGAAGCGGCGTCGGACAAGGATGTGTACCTGGGCCACATCAGCAGCGTCGTCCTGTTCGACGCCGCCACGGCGGAAAGCGGCAAGGCCAGCATCGTGGGCCAGTCGGTCCTGGACAAGCTGATGGGCGGGAGCGGCGCCACCAACGCCATGGGCGGGGGCAGTCAGCAAATGGGCGCCGCGGTGGGCGCCATCGGCCCCGGCGCGACCGGCCCTTCCGGCAATCCGAACGGCCCCGGCGGCGGCATGGGCGGCGGACCTGGAGCTTCCAGCGCGACGACCGCCGGACCGGGCGGAGTGAGCTACAAAAACCGCGAGGACTGGAAGCCGCTGTCGCCGTTCATGCAGAGCGCTCCGGGGAACGCGGGCCGAGAAGCCGGCAAGCACAAGAAGACGGAGTTCGTCATCGTCTTCATCTGGAAGGAGCCGATCTCGGTCGCCGCCTACCGCGGCGAGGACCCCAACTACAAGCCGCCCAGCCCGTCGAGCCAGAACATGCAGCCCGGCGGCGCGCCGCCGATGAACCAATCGCCGGCGGCCGGCGGAGCAGCGCCCGCCGAAGACAAACCGCTGAGTCCTCGCAGCGGCGATCTGTGACCCGGATCGCCGATCGGAGAACCTTCCGGGCGGGGCCGCCGGTCCCGCCTTTCCCATACCGACCACCCGGCCTCGTCGCCGGTTCGAGCCGCTGACCGCGGGAGAAACACCCGATGAAGTTTGATAAAGAGTGGCTGCTGAAAAACCAGTTCTGGCTCCTGCTGGGCGGGGTCGGCCTGCTGTGGCTGGTCGCCCTGTGCTGGCTGCTGTTCTTCATCGGCGATCCCGTCGCCGACAAGAAGAAAGCCTTCGAGGACGCCGAGGGCGGCGTGTCCAAGCTGGCGACCAACTCCGGCCCCAGCAAGCCCAAGAACAACGACTTCGTGACGCCGTGGAACGCCTACGGCGACAAGTTCAAGAGCCGCAAGAACACGGTCTGGGACGTCGCCTGGAGCGGCGATCCGGGCGATCTGGAATCGAAAGACGCCGAGGTCAAGGACAAGGACAAGCTGCCCGAAGGCGTGAAGGCTCGCCACGTCTACAGCAACGCCGCCTGGGAAGTGACGCTGCTGTTCGACCATCCCGAAAAGAGCGGCTGGCGGATTCTGCCCGGCAGCAGCATCAAGAACGTCAGCCGCCGCAACCAGGCGCTGGCCACGGCGGGCCTGGGCGACGGCGTCCGGTTCCGTCTGGTGCAAGGCGACGCCAACCCCACGCTGGTTTACTTTGCGGGCGAGGGCGACAAGAAGGTGCTGGCGCCGGACAAGACGCTCACTCTCGGCGATTCGGGAGCGAAGAACGGCCTGGCCGTGGAGGGCGGCGATCCGGCGCAGCCCATGCGATTGCAACTGGTCGCGGCCGAACCGTGGAGCGGCCAGGCCGCCATGTACAACTGGCCCGACGACGCCTTCTTGCCCAACGGCAATCCGGGCGACGGCAAGCATCTCCTCAACCAGGAGCTGCTCAGCCCAGTGCAGACCTTCTCCGCGGCGGATCGCGAATGGTACAAGGGCACCGACCCGGACTCCTCGCCTTACCGCGGGCAGTTCAAGGACCTCTACAACGAGCTGCACAATCCCCGGCTGCCCAATCTGCCGCTGGACGGCGTGTCCTTCAAGGAAAGCGATCCGTCCAAGCGGGAGGACGCCTTTTACACCGTCATGGGCCGCATTGACATCAACTCGCCCGACGTCCACGTCGCGCCGGACCCCGAGGAGTGCTGGTTGATGCAGGAGGACTTCTGGGTCAAGCGCGAGGTGCTCTATGTGGTCCGCGACGCCCTGGACATGGCCGCCCACCTCGACGGCAAGGACGCCGAAGTGAGCGCACCGCTGCCCGAGGGAGTGAAGGCCCGGCACGTCTACAGCAACGCCAGCTGGGAAGTGACGCTGCTGTTCGACCAGAAGGGGCCGAGCGGCTCCTGGCGCGTGCGGCCCGACAGCACGATCAAGAACATCCACGTCAGCCGCCGCGATCAGTACCTGGGCGTTCCGTCGGCCCACAACGGCGGCGTGTGGTTCCGTCTGCGGCAAGGCGACGACCGCAACAAGATCACGTCGGTCGCCTTCGAGGGCAAACCGCTGGCGTGGAACCAGTCGGCCATCCTGGGCGCCGAGGCGAACGAGAACGGCTTCGCCGTCAAGGGCGGCGCGGACCCGATGCAGCCGATGGACCTGGACCAGCTGTTCGACGGGACGAACACGCCGATCAAGGTGGTCGATGAAATTACGATCTCCAAAGTGTCTCACCGGAACGCCAACCGGGCGCTGGTGGCGGCCAAGCCGGAGCGCTACGGCCTGAAGGCGGCCGCGACGCCGCCGCCGGGGAGCGCGACGCCGCCGGTCGGCGGAGGGAACCCCAACAATCCCAACGGGGGCGGGACGCCGGGGTCGCCCGGCCTGCTTGGCGGCGCCGCCGTGGGAAGCGGCGGCGGGGCGGGAGGCATGAATAATGGGACGGCGAGCAACACCAAGACCGCCAATTACGGCGTCGAAAAGAACCGCTACTTCTACGTCACCGATCAGAGCCGCCACCTGCCGGTGGCCGTCACCCTAACCGTCGATCAGTCGCATCTGCACGAGGTGCTGGCGGCGTTCGCCAACTCGCGGCTGCGCTTCGAGGTCACGCAAGTGGAGTTCCGCCGCGTCCCGGCCGCTCCGCCCAGCACGACTTCCACGCAGCAGGGCGGCGGGGCGCCGTTCTCCGGCGGGACCCAGCGAGGGCCGTCGGGCGCCGGCGCCGGGCCCGGTGCGGGCGCCGGAGCGCCGCCGCCGCCGGCGGGCGGGACCTCCGGCAACATGCGCAATCCCAACAACCCCAACGGCGGCGCGGCCGGCGCCAGCGGTCTGTCGGGGAGCACCGGCAATCCGTCGTCGGGAAACGAAGCGGATGTGGCGCCCCCGGACAATCCCAACATGATCGAAGTGACGATCTACGGCCTCGCCTCGCTGTACGAGCGGCCGACGATGAGCGTCAAGGGCCGAGTGAAGGCGACGGCCGCCGACAAAATCACGCTCACCGTGGACAACAAGGACATGGACGTGCTGGTCGGCCCCAACGTGAACATCGTCGTGGACGGCAAGGAGGGCAAGGCCCTGGACGACGTCAAGAAAGACGGCGACGCCACGGTCCTCATCACCATTGGGGACCACCGGGCCGTCAAGATCGAGAGCGGCGGCGGCGGCGCCAAGTGACGTCGGTCGCCTCAGGGCGGCGCCACAGCAGTCGAGAAGATTTCCCGCAACCCGGATGATACGGCCCCGCGGGCGCCGGCCCCCGGAAGGAACGAACCATGAATTTCAAAAACTTCGACTACAAACAGTTCTTCTTCGACTACGGCGAGAAGGTCGGCCTGGCCGCCGCCGGCTTCATCGCGCTGCTGCTGGGCATGTGGCTGTTCTGGCCCGGCAACGGCCTGTTCGCCACCTCGGCCGCGTCGCGCGGCGAGGAGCTGAACGGCTACACCGAGAAGGTGAAGCAGGCGCTGAGCAAGAACAAGCCGGCGCCGTGGAGCCCGGAGCAAAAGGACACGGGCGAATCGCCGCCGGGCGACGTCAAGGAGCGGTTGGGGGCGTTCGCCTTCGACCTCATGCCGAGCGATCAGATCGAACGGGATTTCCGGGTCGATGGGCTGTTCAACCCCCGGCAGAGCGGCCCCGTCGGGCGGCAAATGCCGGTTGTGCTGGCGCCGATCGAATCCGACTCGGCGCTGGTGCGCTTCCAGATGCCCGGTCTGATGTACAGCGTGGTGAACGACAAAGAATACCTCTTGACGATCAAACTGCCGACGGGCAGCAGCGGCCCCGGCGGCGCCGGCCCTATGAATCCCAACTCCGGCGGCACCGGCGGCGGCATGATGGGGCCGCGAGGCGGGCCGGGCAACCCCAACGGCGGCGGCCAGCTGCAAGGCAGCAACTACGGCAAGAGAAAGGGCCTGCTGCGCAAACGCGAAGAGACCGACGCGGACAAGGCGGACCACGATTTCGACACCGCCTGGAAGCTGGTCGAGGACGTCAAGGAAGGCACGGACAATTTGGCCATGCTCCCTGTGCCGGTTCGCGGCGGCGAGATCGTGGCGACCTTCCCGTACAAGGCGGAGGTTCAAGAGTTCATGGACCGGCTGGGGCTGAATTCCCTGGAGGATGTGCTGAACAACACGGAAACCATCAAGGATGAAAAGGGCCAGGACGTGGTCGTCCATACGTTCCGCTTCGACGGCGTGGCCGTCGAACGGCGGGAGGTGGACGCCCAGGGCCGTCCCGTCGCCGCGACGCCGGACGGCGGCTGGCAGCCTCTGGAGGCGACGATGACGGACGCTTACAAGGCGAACGTCATCGTCAGCGGCGGCGCGAGAAACCTGCAGAAGGAGACGCGCTACGCCAAGGTCGCGATCCCCGGCCTGACTCTGTCGAAGCTGCCGACCGTCGGCGGCTATGAGGACCTTCCGCCTGACCTCCGCAGGCTAGTCCACGAGGACCTGCCGAACATCGAAGACAACCTGAAGAAGCTGAAAGCGGAAGTGGACGACCTGAACAAGGACCCGAGCAAGAACGTCGCCAAGCCGGCGTTCACCCAGGACCCCGGCAACATCTGGAACCTCAACGGGTCGAACGACCAGGGCGGCGCCGGCGGCACGAGCGGCGGCACGATGGGGCCGGGGGGCAAGCCCTCCGGTCCGCCGTCCGGCTCGACGGGCGGCCCCGGCGGCAACCCGAACAACCCGAACGGCGGCGCCGGCGGGCGAGGCATTCCCGGCGGCGCCGGCATCCCCGGCAACCCGATGGGCGGCGAC
Source organism: Gemmataceae bacterium (assembly GCA_035546275.1). Taxonomy (GTDB): domain Bacteria; phylum Planctomycetota; class Planctomycetia; order Gemmatales; family Gemmataceae; genus UBA4732. The sequence continues at coordinate 2,741 of DATKHW010000760.1, read as the reverse complement.
AACGCCAAAATCCAGGGCGACGTCCCCGATTACGTTCTGATCCGCCTGTTCGACTTCACCGACATGGACCCAGGCAAGACCTACCAGTACCGCATCCGGGTGAAAATGGCCAATCCCAATTACGGGCGGAAGGACGTGGCCTCGCAGGGCGTCGCCCAGGGCAAGGAGCTGATGGAGAAGCCGGCCGACAAGGATTGGTACGTCGTGCCGCAGCTGCTGACGGCCGCGCCCGACCTGTACATCTACGCCGTGGACCAGTTGAAGCTCGACCCCAAGGAGCCGAAGGAGCCGAGGGACAAGGACGCCCCGCCGCCCCCGCCCAAGCTGACGATGCCGACGATCAAGTCGGATGGGACCCAGACGGCCTTGCAGATCCAGAAATGGGTGCCCGCGCTGCCGGGCAAGAACCGCAGCCAGCTGAACATCGGCGACTGGGTGATCGCCGAGCGCGTGCCTGCGACGCGCGGCGAACCGATCGCCGGCCGGGAGCGCGTGGAAGTGCCGTACTGGCGCTATCAGCAGAACCGGTTCATGATGGCGACCGACCAGCCGCCGCCCAAGCCGCCCGCCGACAAGCACTTCGTCGCCACGGAGGACGTGCCGTTCATGGCGGACGACCAGGAGCCGATCCTGGTGGACTTCCGCGGCGGCGCCGTTCCTTATGCACGGACGCATCCCAAGCCGGACGACGGGGCGGCGCCGCCGGCCGAGGCGCCGATCATGGACACGGCGCCGGAAGAGATTCTGCTGTACACCGCCGACGGCAAGCTGCTGGCCCGCAATGGGGCCAAGGACATGGAAGACCCGGATCGCATCAAGCGGCTCAAGGACGTGCGCGACTGGATCGACGCCGTCAAGAAAGCGAAGGGCGGCAAGGACGACAAGATGTTCAACGACCCCAATAAGCCGGGCGTGCCGGGGATGTAAGCGTCCTCAGCGTCCTCGTGCCGGGGCTCCGCCCCGGCACGCACTGCCCGGCAGGCTCTGCCTGCCGGATCACCCAGACGCGAGGCAGAGCCTCGCAAGCAGTGCGTTCCCAGGCAGAGCCTGGGAACGAGAAGAAACGAGCCGGAAGCGTGAGCGACGGTCTTCCCTCCGTAGCTCACGCTTCCGGCTCGTATTCTTTTTGCTTCACCCCTCCGCCGGGTCCTTGCCGTTCGTCCACGGCCCACCCAGCTTCTGATAGTCCGGCGGCTGCAGGCTGCTTCCTTCCGGCCCGCCCGTGTAGCCCGCGATCTCCTTCGGCTTGCCGCGCTCCTTGCTCCGCTTCTCCAGCCGCGACGCCCAGCTGGCGTCGGCTTCCGTCACTTTGCGCTCGTTTTTGTCCCAGAAGAACGCCTTGCCCTCGCGGTAGCTCTTGACGCCCATCGACACCGTCGTGAACGCCGCCGCCCCCAGGTCCGGCGGACAGAGCGTGTCGCGCTTGCCCGATCGCACGCAGTCGAGGAAGTGGCCCCACAGCGCCGCTGTGTCGAAATTGGGGCCCCACTCGTCGCGGGTGTAGCCCTCGATGCCGGCCATGACCGTCTCGTCGGGATCGACCGTCTTCTCCAGACGGGCCGGTTTGCCGGCCTGCTGGCTGGGGTCGTCCTTGAGGATCTGGAAGCCGCCCTGCACGAACTTGATCGTGCCGAGATGGCCGCGGATCACTTCCTCGATTGGGTAGGAGTTGATCATCGTGGCTGTCACCATCAGCTGGCAGCCCTCGTCGTAGTCGGCGACGATGGCCGTCACGTCCGGCACGTCGCGGCCGTCGTATTCGAGATAGAGGCCGCCGCCCGCCGCGACCCGGCCGGGATAGCGCACGCCCATCGCCGTGATGATGTGCGTCGTCTGGTGGACGAACAGGTCGGTGAACATGCCGCCGCCGAAGGGCCAGTAGCAGCGCCACTGGCCGAACACCGCCCGATCGAACGGCATGTCCTTGGCCGACGGCCCGAGCGGTACGCCCTTCAGCACCTCGAAGTCGTGGCCCAGGAACATGTCCCAGTTGATCGTCTGCGGGTTCATCTCCTTATAGAGTCGGTAATAGCGCCATTGGCCGACGCTGGAGTTGCGGTAGTAGCTGGTCTGGGCCTGCGCGAGGTGGCCGATCTTGCCGGCCTTGATTAGCTCGTTGGCCTTGCGCCAGGTGGGATCGGCCATCGACTGGACGCCGACGGTCATGACGGCGTCGGAATTCTTGTTCCACGCATCGACGACGGCCTGGGCCTCCTCGATGGTCTTGGTCATCGGCTTTTCGCAGTAGACGTGCTTCTTCTTGTTCATCGCGTCGATGCTGACCTTGGCGTGCCAGTGGTCGGGCGTGGCGCAGACGACGACGTCCACTTCGCCGAGGTCGAGCAGCTCGCGGTAGTCCTTGACGACGTGCTTCTTGTCGTCGGGGTTGAGGCCGACCTTCTTCGCCGACGGCTTGAGGCCCTGGCCGTAGTGGCGCGTGGTTTTCTTGCCGCCCTGGCCGACGACCTCGTAGTCGTCCTCGTGGCCGTCCCACACGTCGCAGACGGCGACGGCGGCGACGCCCTTGTTCTCCTTTTGCATCTTGGCGATGATGTCGAGATGGGCCTGGCAGCGGCCGCCGACGCCGACGAAGCCGACGCCGATCTTCTCGTTGGCCTTGTAGACGCGGGCGTAGGACGCTGCGTTCAGCGAGATGACCGCGGCGCCGGCGGCGGCGCCCTTGATGAAGGTGCGGCGAGTCGGGTTTTCACTGGACACGTGCGAGTCTCCCTTGGTTTGTA
>DATKHW010000759.1:0-8272 GCA_035546275.1 Gemmataceae bacterium | reverse complement strand
GCTGATTCCCATGCTGCACGACGAGGAACCCTCCGTGCGGGCTGCGGCGGCCGAGGCGCTGGCGGCCATCGGCCCGGCGGCCGAGGAGGGGATCGAGTTGCTCGTCGAGGCGGCCATGCGGGAGGACAACAAGCCGCTTCGGCTCCAGGCCGTTTGCGCGCTTGGCGCCGTCGCCCGGCGGGCCGATTACGTCGTTTATGTCATCCCGCATCTGCTGCACGTATTGCGGTCCACCAAGGAGGAACTTCAACGAGCCGCGATCCGCTCGCTGGGCGCCCTCGGCACGGACGCGGCGGTGGAGCGGCTGGTGGAGCTGCTGACCGACGTGGACGGCGATACGGCCGAGGAGGCGGCGCTGGCGTTGGGAGCGATCGGACCGGATGCACGGGCGGCCGTTCCCGCACTGCTGCGGATGCTGCGGGCGGGCGGCTATCGGCCGGCCGGGGCGGCCTACGCCCTGGGGCGCATCGGCAAGGTGGACGATGCCATCGTACCGGCGCTGCTGCAGGCGCTGCAGCATCCCGTGCCGGACGTGCGAGAAGAAGCGGCGATCGCGCTGCGGGCTATTGCGCCGGAACTGGTCGCGAATTTACCGGATCTCCATGCGACGCCGCCCGAGGAGCAGCGCATTCGGCCGCAACATGCCGCTGGGATCGCCGTGAGGAGTGCACGATTTACACTGGGAGATTACTGAGAGAAATTACAGGGCTTTTCCGCGCGACACGGGCGGCGACGGGGTTTCTCACCACCGCATCAGCGCCGTCCCCCACGCCAACCCGGCGCCGAAGCCGCTCAGCACCGCCAGCTGCCCAGGTTGAAGCCGCCCCTCGGCGACCGCCTCGTCCAGGGCCAGCGGCACCGAACCGGCCGACGTGTTGCCGTAGCGATCGAGGTTATTGTAGACCTTGTTTCGCGGGATATGAAGCACGTCGATGGCCGCGTTGATGATGCGGATGTTGGCCTGGTGGGGGACGTAGAGATCGACGTCCGCGGCCCGGTGGTTGGCGGCCTTCAGCACGTCCTGAATGGTGTCGCAGAGAATGGCGACGGCCCAGCGAAAGACCGCCCGGCCGTCCATGTGCATGTAGTGCAGACCTTTGCTGAGCGTCTCCGGCGAGGGCGGCATCCGGCTGCCGCACGTCGGCCGGCTCAAGAGATCGCCGCCGCCGCCGTCCGCCCCGAGGCTGAAGCTCAGGATGCCCTGATCCGGCCGGCCGCGCGTCAGCACCACGGCGCCGGCCCCGTCGCCGAATAGCGGATAGGTCTTGATGTCGTTGGGATTCAGCACGCGCGAATTGCAATCGCCGCCGATCACCAACGCCGTGTCGCTCGCCCCGGAGATGATGTAAGCCGCCCCGGTGATGAGCGCGTACATGAAGCCGGCGCAGGCCGCTTCCACCTCGATCGCCGCCGCGCACAGCTTCAGCCGATCCTGCACCAGACAGGCCGTCGAGGGAAACGACATGTCCGGCGTAAACGTGGCCAGCACCACCAGGTCGACGTCGCGCGGGTTGACGCCGGCGCTGTCGATGGCGCGGACCGCCGCCTCGTGGCAGAGGTCGCTGGTGGCCTGGTGCGGCAGGGCGTGGCGGCGTTCGAGTATGCCGGTGCGCTTGACGATCCAGTCGGAGTCGAAGCCGAAGCGCTTGTGGAGGTGCTCGTTGGAAACCACCGCGTCCGGGACGTAGCTGCCGGTGCCGAGAATGCGGACGCCCATCAGGCTGCGGCAGCGCGGGCGCGGGAGTGGCGTGCGTTCTTCGCTCATGCTCGCTTCGATTCGGCCACGGCCCGGGACGCCGTGGTGCAAGGTAGACTGGCCGCAGCCGGATGCAGGGCCGCGCGCCCGATCCGCGATCGACGCCGCCCGCCATAGTTTACCCGGGACTGCCGGATTTGGCCACGCTGCCTTCAGCGCAGGTCGGCGTCCAGAAACTGCACCAGCGCGGACACGGCATGTTGGTTGTAGTCGATGCGGAGGTTGCCGTCCTGGTGCGAAGCATGGAAGCCGCCGACCAGGCGCGGACGATACCAATCCGAAAAGTGGCCGGCGCCGGCTTCGCTGTATTGCAGCCGCGCGATGAATTGCAGGTCGAGCTGCAACGCCCCTCGGTAGCGCGAATAGTGGTCCAGGTCCACGGCCTGACGGGCGGTGCGGCAGGCGTCCACCAGCCCCTCGGCATAGAAGGCGGACGCGATCGTCGGCGGGGCGTCGATCGCCTTGTCATCGGCCCACGTCTGGAAGCCGCCGAGCCAGAGCTGCCGCTGTGCGTCGAGCTGATTGTATTGCAGGCCGCACAGCCAATCGTTCATCTCGAACACAAAGTCGGCGAACGGCTGTTCCTTGGTCCGCTGATACGCCTCCCAGCAGGCCGACGTGAACCACGGGACGAACTCCAGGCTCTTGTGCGCCTGCCGCCAGGGTCGGTAGAAGCCGACGGCCTTGCGCACGATGTCGGTCTTCCAGGCGGCCGGCTTGTGGAGCTGGCTGCGCATCAGCGCGTACAGGGCGACGCCGCAGTATTCGTTGGCCGCCCCCGTCTCATCGCCGATGGGCTTGCCGTCGGGGCCGAGGTCGGTGCAGATCAGCGAGCCGTCCGGCCGGCCCTGCTTGCGGATGTAGTTGCACAGCTGTTCGGAAGCGTCGAGCAGATCGATTTGCGGATCGGGCAACTCGTTGATGGCGAGAACGAGAAGCCCGGCCGCGCCCAATCGGTTGACGACGGCCGACGGCGGGGCGGTGCAGCGGACCTGTTCTTTCGGATCGAGCGCGGTCTCGTCGAGCAGCGTGAGGATCGCCTGGGAGGCGCGGGCGGTATAGCGGTCATCGCCGAGAACGCGGGCGGAGCGGGCCAAGGCGAAAGCGGCGCCGGCCTGGCGCAGGTAGTTGTCGCCGTCCAGCACCGCGTCCGGCAGACTCGGCTCCAGGCCGTGGACGAAACGGCCCTTGAGCTGGTTCATGCGGAACAGCCACTCGGCGCCGCGGCGGGCGCTGAGCAGCATGTCCTTTTGCAGACCGTTTAACTGGGAGAAATCGCGGACGGCCTGCGGAGGCGCCGATGGCGCCGCCGGTGGAGGCGCCGGCGCAGGCGCGGCAGGCGGGGCGGTGCGTTCTTGGCCGCGGAGGAGGGACAGCGCGGCGAAGCCGGCGACCGAAGCGACCGTCAGACCGATGACTGCGATGCGAATGCGCATGAATCGGGCCTCCGTGCCCGCGGAGCTGCTGGGAGAGCGCAGCCCCTTCCGTGGTCCCAGAATACCGTCGTCCGCTGTTATACAGCGCCGTCGCGCCCTGGAGCAACAGGAACCCGACGGCGCGCCCCTCACAAACGGCGAGCGGCCCTGGGCGTACCGCTTCAGCGCCGCGCACACGCCTTGACCGATCCGCCGCGTGAAGCTATACCCCACGGCCGCCTCGGCGGTTCGCCGCGCGCTGACAGGTGTGGGAGCGAGGGAACAAAGATGCAGCAGGCCGCGAGCCAAGGAGAACGCCTCTGCATCCACGCCGCGCCGGAAGACGGACCCTCCGCCGACGTCGTGCCGCCCCCGGAAACGTGGGCGCGGCGGCCCAAGCTCGTGTCCGTCGTCGTCCCTGTCTTCCGCGAAGAGGAAAACGTCGTCCGCTTCGGCGAGGCGGTGCTGCGCGCCTTCCATGCGCTGCGGATTCGCTGCGAACTCCTGTTCGTCGAGGACGATTCGCCGGACGCCACCCTGGCGAAGATCCGCGAGCTGCACCGGGACCATCCCGGCGAGGTGCGCGCCCTGTCGCTGTCGCGGCGCTTCGGGCATCAGCCGTCGCTGGCGGCCGGCTTCCGCGCGGCCCGCGGCGACGTGGTCGCCTGCATGGACGGCGACCTACAGCACCCGCCGGCTTTGCTGGCGCTGATGCTGTATCAGTGGTCGCAGGGCAGCCAGGTGGTCACGACGCGCCGCCGGTCCCAGGCCGGCCGGCCGCCCCTGAAATCCCTGGCGTCCCGCCTCTTTTACCGGGCGATCAACAAGCTGTCTGAGGTGCCCATCGAGGAAGGCGCCGCCGACTTCCGTCTCATGGACCGCGTCGTGGTGGACGCCCTCAATCGCTTCGGCGAGCGCTGGCCCTTTTACCGTGGGCTAGTCCGCTGGGCCGGCTTCCGTCACAGCACCGTGGATTACGAGGCGCCGGCGCGGCTCGCCGGGCGATCCAGCTATACCTGGACTCGCATGATCCGCCTTGGGCTGGACGCCGTGTTCTCCTTCTCGCTCGCGCCTCTGCGCATCAGCCACTACCTGGGCGGCGTCTCGCTGCTGACGGCGGCCGGTTACGCTCTCTGGACCTGCTTCTGCTGGCTGCGCGGCGGGGCCGTGCCCGGCTACACCTCGCAGGTGTTCCTCGTGACTTTCCTCGGCGGTCTAAATCTCGTTTGCCTCGGCGTGGTCGGCGAGTACGTCGGCCGCATCCACGAGCAGGTGAAGCAACGGCCGCTGTATCTGATCAAAGAGGTGATCGGCTGGCCGGCGGCGAGCGACGCAGCCACGGTCTGGGCGCCGATGGAAGGAGCGTCCCCCTCATGACGGCGATCCTCGCACCGCAGGGACCGGGGCCGGGCGCGGCGAACGACGACGCCCCCTGCATCTGCTGCGGCGGCGACGTCTGGGCGCCGCACTTCCGCGTCCTGCGGCGCTGTGGAGACTGCGGCTTCATTCGCGCCGACCTCCATCTCACCGAAGACGACGTTCGCGCCCTCTACCAGGCCGACTATTTCCGCGGCCGAGAGTACGGCGATTACGTCGCCGCGCGCGACGTCCATGAAAAAAACTTCGCCGCTCGCTTTCGCGACATTAAACGTCTAGCCCCCGGTCTGCGGTCGCTGTTCGAGGTCGGCTGCGCCTACGGCTTCTGGCTGGCCTACGCCTCCGCCCAGGGCCTGCCCTGCGCGGGCGCGGACGTCTGCGTCGAGGGGACGGCCTATGCGCGGGAGGTGCTGGGCCAGGACGCCGTCGCGGGCGATTTTCTGACGATGGACATCCCGGAAGGGGCGTATGACGCCGTCTGCCTCTGGGACACCATCGAGCATCTGGCCCATCCGGAGGCTTTCGTGGCGCGGGCGCGGCGCATTCTGTCGCCTGGCGGATGGCTGTTCGTGACGACCGGCGACATCGGCTCGGCGGCGGCGCGGCGGCGCGGGCCGCGCTGGCGCATGATCCATCCGCCGACCCACCTGCAGTATTTCTCGCGGGACACGCTCGGTCGGCTGCTGACGCGGCACGGCTTCACCGTGGCGTCCGTCCAGTCGGTCCCGGTCTATCGGAGCATTGGAGAGGTGCTGGGCCGGCTGGCGGCGCTGGGCCGCGGATTGACGCGGCGCGTCGCCGGAGTCATGGCCGCCGCGACGCCGAGCTTCCTCCAGCGAATGGGCTTCTGGCTGGACCTGGGCGACATCCTGTTCATGGCCGGCCGCAAGGACGGATGACGCGGGCCGAGCCACGCGCCGGGAGAAAGCATGGGCCGATTGGGCAAGGTGCTGGTGACGGGAGCGGGCGGCTTCATCGGCAGCAGCCTGGTCGAGGCGCTGCTGCGCCGCGGGCATCCGGTGCGCGCCTTCGTCCGCTACAACTCCGGCGGTCGCCGCGGCTGGCTGGACGACGTTGAGCCGGACGAACCCGAACGGCTGGAGACGTTCTTCGGCGACGTGACCGACGCCCGCGCCGTGCAGGAAGCCATGGCTGGCTGCGACCGCGTCTTCCATCTCGCGGCCCTGATCGGCATCCCCTATTCCTATGTCGCCCCCGCGTCTTACGTGGCGGTGAACGTCACCGGCACGCTCAACGTCCTGGAGGCCGCTCGCGCCCACCGAGTCGAGCGCGTGATCGTCACCTCCACCAGCGAGGTGTACGGCACGGCCCGCTACACGCCGATCGACGAGGAGCATCCGCTGCAAGCGCAATCGCCTTACGCCGCCTCCAAGGTCGGCGCGGACCATCTGGCCCTCAGCTACCACCGGGCGTTTGGTCTGCCGGTGGTGGTGGTCCGGCCGTTCAACACCTATGGACCCCGGCAGAGCATGCGGGCCGTCATTCCCACGATCATTGTGCAGGCGCTGTTCGCCGACGCCGTCCACATCGGCAGCCGCGATCCGGTGCGCGACATGGTCTGCGTGGAGGACACGGCGGCCGGCTTCGTAGCCTTGGCCGACAGCCCGGCGTGCGTCGGCCAGGTCGCCAACCTCGCCACGGGCGCCGGCGTCACGGTGGGGGAGCTGATCGAGCGCATTCTGGGGTTGGTCGGCCGGCGCCTGCCAGTCGTCGAAAGCGCGGAACGCAAGCGGCCGGAGACAAGCGAGGTCTACAAGCTGCTTGGATCGGCCGACCTGGCCCGCCAACGGACCGGCTGGGAAGCGCGGACGTCCTTGGACGACGGGTTGGCGCGGACCGTCGCCTGGTTCCGCGAGCGGGTGGACGCCCGCCAGGTCCGGCCGGGCGAGTACCACGTTTAAGGCCGGCGCGGGGAACAGAGGAGAGGCGTATGCGAGCCGTCATCCTGGCCGGCGGGCGGGGAACCCGCCTGGCGCCGTACACCACGGTGATTCCCAAGCCGCTGCTGCCGGTCGGCGAGCGGCCGATCCTGGAGATCGTCTGCCGTCAGCTGGCGCGGGCCGGGTTCACCCATGTCACCTTGTCGCTCGGCTATATGAGCGATTACTTCAAGACCTTCCTGGCGCAGCAGCGGGCGCTGCGGCGGCTGGTCCACATCGATTTCGTCGAGGAAACCGAGCCGACCGGCACGGCCGGGTCGCTGGCCAGCGTTCCCGGCCTGGACGGCGACTTCCTGGTGATGAACGGCGACGTGCTGACCAACCTCGACTACGCGGGCCTGATGCGGGCGCACCAGGAGTCGGGGGCGTGGGTGACCATCGCCGCCCACCAGAGACAACACAAAATCGATCTGGGAATTCTGGAATTGGACTCCGCCGGCCGCGTGACCGGCTACATCGAGAAGCCGACCGTCCGCCACACGGTCAGCATGGGCGTTTACGTATATGGGTCGGAGGCGCTGGCGTGCATCCAGCCGCGCGAACACCTCGATTTCCCGGACCTGGTGCTGCGGCTCATCGCGGCGGGCCGGCCGGTGCGGGCCTTCGCCAACGACGCCTTCTGGCTCGATCTGGGCCGGCACGAGGACTTGCTGGAAGCGTCGCGCGTCTTCGCGGCGCGGGAGACCGAGTTCCTTCCCCGGGAAGCCGCCTGACATGCGCACGGCCCTGGTGTTCGCCGGCTCCTCCTACATCGGCCGCTGGCTGGTCCGCCGGCTGCGCGAGCGCGGCTGGCGCGTGACGGCGACGACGCGGAGCGGCGCCATGCCGTGCGACCTCCGCGACGCGGCGGCCGTCGAAGCGGCGGTGCAAGCGGTGCGGCCGGACTGGGTTTTCTCCTGTGCCGGAGCGACGCGCGACGAAGGTTGGCGGGAGGCCTTCGATCTGCACCTTGGCGGGTCGCTGAACGTGCTGGATGCGGTGCGGCGTCATGCGGCCGGCGCCGGCGTGACGCTGCTGGGGAGCGCCGCCGAATATGCGCCGGCCGACTTTCCCCTGCGCGAGGATCATCCGATCGCCCCGCGCTCGTTCTTCGGCGCCTCGAAGGCGGCTCAGACGCAGGCCGCCGCGGCCGCCGCCGCGGAATGGGGGATGCGCATCATTACGGCCCGGCCCTTCAACGTCATCGGCCCCGGCCTGCCGGAACACTATGTCGCCGCCGCTCTGGCCGCGCGTCTGCGGCGACAGTCGGCCGAGGCGCCGCGCGACTTCGCCGTGGTCAACGCCCAGGCCACGCGGGACTTCATCGATGTACGCGATACAGCCGAGGCGCTGGCGGCCTTGGCGGAAAGCCCGCCGGCCGCCGGGGAGCACGCCGTCTTCAACATCGCCACGGGGGTCGAGACGCCGCTTCTGGAAATGGCCGCGGAGCTGGGTCGCCTGGCCGGCGGCTTCACGCCCGTCCCCGCCGGCGGCGCCGCTTCACGCGGCGGCGCCGTGCGGAGCTGCGGCGAAGCCTCCCGGCTGCGCCGCGCCGTCGGCTGGGCGCCGCGTTGGTCCTGGCGCGAGAGCCTGGCGGACCTCTGGCGGTCGCCGAACGAAGTCGCGGCCGCCGCCTGACCTAGCTTGCAGGGTGGGTCGAGCGTCGGCGAGACCCACCAGGAGGTACGGAATCGGCGCAGGTGGGTCTCGCTGACGCTCGACCCACCCAACGAGACGACCCCAATGCGCCGAAAAACCCAGGACTTGTTTCGAGGAGCAAGCCA
>DATKHW010000758.1:0-6915 GCA_035546275.1 Gemmataceae bacterium | reverse complement strand
GGCAGCAACGGCGGCTACTCGGCCGGCCTCGGCTACGACCTCGTCACCGGCCGCGGCTCGCCGATTGCGAACCTGGTCGTGGCGGGGCTGGTCGGCTCCTCGACCACGAACTCCAATCCCGGCGATTACACATCGCCGTCGCTGATCTTCACGACCGAGACCGATCATTCGCTTTGGGCGCAGAATCCGAGCGACGGCGACTGGATCGAGCTGGCGCCGGCCGGGACCATCCTGGCGATCAGCGCGAGCAAGGACGCCGCGGGGCACAATGAAGTGTTCGCCCTGGCGGCCGACCATTCCCTGTGGGTGCACACGACCGCCGGCTGGTCCGCGCTGGCCCCCAGCGGCACGGTCAGCGATCTCTCGGCGTCGCCCAACAATGTCGTCTTTGCGTTGGCTGCCAACGCCGCTTTGTGGGAACACACCGCGGCCGGCTGGACGGCGCTTACCCCGCCGGGAATGGTCCAGTCCGTCAGCGGCGGCCTGGACGGAGCGGGCGCGGCGCAAGCGTTCGCCGTCGGCGTGGACCATTCGCTGTGGCAATGGGACAACAACGTCTGGAAGCAGCTGTCGCCGGCAGGGATGATCCGCTCGGTCGGCGCCGGCAAGGGGATTGCGTTCGTGGTCGCCTCCGACGGCTCGCTGTGGCAGCACACGGCGTCGGGGTGGACCGAGCTGTCGCCCAGCGGTACCATTCTTTCGGTGGTCGCCGGCGTGGACTCGTCCGGCAACACCGTGGCGTACGTCCTGGCTTCCGATCACTCGCTGTGGCGCTGCAGCGCCGCGCTGACCTGGCAAGAGCTGGCGTCGTCGAACACGGTCGCTTCGATCGGCGATAACCAGGGGGCGAACCTCTTCATCGTGGCGATGAACGAGGTGCCGTGGGAGTTCGACGGCAGCGCGTGGAGCGAGGTCGTGTTGTGAGCGCGGCCGGGAGGACCCAGGCCGCAATGCCGTCGCATTTCGGCCCTGAAACGGACCTTCCATGCCGCCGAATCCCGAGACGCCGACGCTCACGCAGTGTCACCTGCTTGACACCGGCTACTGCACCGCCTCCGAGCATCATCTCATTCAGGGCGGCCGGCGGCGGCGCGTCGTCGTCCATTCCGTCGCCGCCCTGCTGCAGCATCCGCAACACGGCTGGCTGCTCTGGGACGCCGGCTACGCGCCCCGCCTCCTCGACGCCACGCGCCGATTGCCGTTTCGGCTCTACCGCTGGGTCACGCCGATGCACGTGCGCCCGGAGCTGGCCGTCGTCGCGCAGCTGGGGCGCTACGGACTGAAGCCGGCGGATGTGCGCCGCATCGTCGTCTCGCACTTCCACGCCGATCACGTCGCCGGCCTGCGCGATTTCCCGACCGCGGAGCTGATCGCCCTGCGCTCGGCCTATGAAAACGTGGCGGGACGGACCGGGCTGCGGGCGCTGGCCGTCGCGTTCGTGCCGGCTTTGATGCCGCCGGATTTCGAGCGCCGGGCCATGCTCCTGCCGCCGTTCGGCGGTCCGCCGCTGGGAGGGCTTGGAGCGACGCACGATCTGTTCGGCGACGGTACGGCATTGCTCGTGGAGCTGCCGGGACATGCCCGCGGCCAGATGGGATTGCTGGCGCAGACGCCGCGCGGCCGTGTCCTCTTCGCCGCCGACAGCGTTTGGCTGAGCGCATCCTACCGCGAACGGCGGCCGCCGCACCGCATGACTCACCTCTTCATCGACGACCCCGCGGCCATGCACGGCACCATCGATCGGCTGCACGACTTCGCCGGCGCCAACCCGGACGTAACCGTGATTCCAAGTCACTGCCCGGAGGCGTTCGCGCGCCATGTCGGCGAGCGGCCGGCGTGAGACGACGGCGAGGCAAGGATTTCACGGAGTGCGTTCCTATGTCTTGGGCGCCCCGCCTCACGGCGCGGTCGGTCGGCTGGCGCCGAGGCTGTATGCCTTCCCGGCATCCAGCGTACCGGCCACCGACTGCGAGCCCCAGCGCAGCTCGTAGGGGAATGTCCCGGCCGGGGACGGGAGGGTCTTCGTCTCCCCCACCCGCAGCTTGTAGGAAGCGCCGTCGATGACGACCGTCAGCGTTTCGCTATAGTCGTTGCGCAGCGTCACTTGGCCCCCAACCGGCGCCGCTGGCGTTTCCGTCCGGTCCTTCGCGGCCGCCGACTTCAGCTTCGCGTCCAGCTTGTCGGCCCGCCGTCGGTCGCGGCCCGCCGCCTCCGAATCGCCCTTGGCTTCCAGGCAAGCGGCCCGCGTGCGGTAGGCTTTGGCCGCATCCAGAAGCAGGTCCTCGTATCCATCGCTTTTCGGGTCGGCGACGTCGAGTTCCACCGCGTAGGAGAAGACGATCATGCCGTAGTCGGCCGCGGCGCGGCCGTAGTCGCCCTCCTTTTCGTAGGCGGCCGCCCGGCCGCCGTAGGCTTTGCGCATTCAGTCGCGGCACGAGCCTTCCAGCCCGAGCACATCAATGACCACCGAATACTGAGCAGCCGCGGCCTGGTAGTCGCCCAGCCGCTCGTACAGGGCCGCCGCCCGCAGGTAGACGCGCGGGTACTCGCTCATGCCGAGACGTGCGGCCTGCTCGTAGGCCGCCGCGGCTTCCTTGAGCTTGCCGTCTTTCTCCAGGTTCTGTGCCGCCGCGAAGCGGTCGCGCGCCACCTCGGGAATGGGGTCGGTCGGCTCGGCTCCGCCCGCCCCCGGGCCGGTCAGGGCGCCGGCCAGAGCGAAAGCACAGACGCACGACATGCGACGCGAGAACATGACATGACCCTCGATACATGAAGAGGACCGGCCGTTCCGGCGACCGCGCTGTGGGACCGGCGGCTTCGGGGACGTGCAAGTATAGGCCCCATTTCGACGCCGCTCCATGGACCGCGACCGCCGTGCCGCAGCCAGGGATTCATGGCGGGGAAAGGCGAAGCGCGCGGCGTCGCAGGCGTCAAATGCGGAAGGATCGGGGCATCGTTGGAACGCCTCCCGGCATCCTGTTTGCATGGCCTCTGGCGGCCGACGACAGGCGTCGGCCGGAGAAGAGGCGTATGGCAGGGTATAACGGCCCGAAAGAAGCCGCGCCGTCCGTGGACCCCGTGGAGTCCGCCAAGGCGGCCGGCCTTCGGTACGTCCGCGACGACCGTCCCGGCATTCGCCGCGTCCGCAAGGGCGTGGGCTTCCGCTACGTCGGGCCCGATGGCTTTCCAATACGCGATCCGGAAACTCTCCAACGCATCCGTTCCCTGGCCATCCCCCCGGCCTGGACTCGCGTCTGGATCTGCCCCATTCCCCACGGCCATCTCCAGGCCGTCGGCCGCGACGCCCGCGGCCGCAAGCAATACCGCTATCATCCCCGCTGGCGCAATGTCCGCGACGAGACCAAGTATCATCGCCTGACCGCGTTTGCCGCGGCCCTGCCCGCCATCCGCGCCCGGGTCGAAACCGATGTCGGCTTGCCGGGCCTGCCGCGGCCCAAGGTGCTCGCCGCCGTGGTGCGGCTGCTCGAAACGACGCTCATCCGCATCGGCAACGAGGAGTACGCCCGCACCAACGGCTCCTTCGGACTGACGACGCTGCGCGACCGCCATGTGCGGGTCAAGGGCGCCGTGGTGCGGTTTCACTTCCGCGGCAAGAGCGGCGTCCGCCACGCCGTCGATCTGAACGACCGCCGACTCGCCCGCCTCATCCGCCGTTGTCAAGACCTTCCGGGAGATGAATTATTCCAATATCGGGACGACGCCGGCGCGACGCACGCCGTCGATTCGGCGGACGTCAACGAGTATTTGCGCGCGATCGCCGGCGGCGACTTCACGGCCAAGGATTTCCGCACCTGGTGCGGCACGGTGCTGGCGGCCGAGGCGCTCCGAGCAGGCAAAGAATGCGCTGTATTGACGGAGCGCCGGCGCAACGCGGTCGCGGCAGTCGAGGCGACGGCCCGGCGTCTCGGCAACACGATCGCCGTTTGTCGGAAATGCTACATCCACCCCGCCGTCCTCGACGCTTATCTGAACGGCACGCTGGCCGACGCGCTGAGTCGGCCGGCGGGGCGGAACGGCGCGGCGCCGACCGGTCTGCGCCCGGAGGAGGCCGCCGTGCTGGCGTATCTGCAAGGACTGGCGCAGTAAATCGCGGACGCATGGCTGTCCCCACGCCGCGGCTCGAATCATGCCGACGACGATACGGAACACAGCGCCTTTAAGGCTAAACAAAAGAAAATGCCGGGGCGGGCGCCCCGGCTGTTCGGCATTTTCGGTAATATGGGCGCTACTGGATTCGAACCAGTGACTTCCACCGTGTGAGGATGGCACTCTAGCCGCTGAGTTAAGCGCCCCTTGCGGCACCGCCTGTCTGGGCGCCGCAGCCGTATGCGTTACACCTTGGGCGGCGTCTGGATGTTGGTCGGCGAGTCCTCGAATTTCGGGGCCGTCGTCATGATGCGCTGCGGCGGACGCGGCTGCTCGAGGGCCGGCGGCTCTGGACGCGCCGAAGCGGCCGTGTCGATCTCGTCTTCCAGGCCCTTCATGCCCTTCTTGAACTCGACGATGCCCTTGCCGAGGTAGCGGCCCACCTCGGGCAGTTTCCGGCCGAACAGCAGGACGCCGATGATGAGCAGGACGACGATCTCCTGGGGCCCCAGCCAGCTGGCGAACAATGGTGTCATGGAAGCGCTCTCTTTCGCGTGTGAGTTGTCTTGGAGGATCGTTCGCGGCGACAAACAACGGCGGGTGGCACGGCAATCCAAATCGCCTTATCAGGAATAGTATCGCTCCCCTCCGCCGTCTGCAAGCAAGAAATCCGCAAACCACGGGCGCCGACGCGTCCATCCGAGCGCTCCGCTGCCGAGAAGTCGGGGCATGTGCAGGAGATAGCGTGGGATACGTCCAACATGCACAACTTTCCCGCAGGGAAGGTTCAGGAGGAACGCTTTGAAGGGGCCGGAACAACGGCGCCCTGCGGGGTATCCAAACGGTTGGATATTTGTAGTGTAGGCGGCGCATTCTCCGCTTGGCAAGGGGAAATCGGAAAAAACGGGCGGTTTCACCAGCAGCGGACGCACAAGACGGTGCAGTTGTCGCTTCCGCCCCGTTCGTCGGCCGCCGCCGTCAGACGCCGGGCCAACTCGGCGGCGGCGGATGCTGGCCGGCGCAGCTCCGCCAGAAGGTCCGCCTCGTCCAGATGCGCGTGCAGGCCGTCGGTGGCCGCGATTAGCCAATCGCCTGCCGTCAGCGTCAGGTCGTAGCGGGCTGGCGACAAATCGGTGTGCTTGCCTACCGCCTGGGCCACCTCGTTGCGGGCCGGGTGCGACTGGGCCTCTTTCGGCGACAGCGTTCCCAGCTCGACCATACGGGCCACCAGCGTTTGGTCCTTCGTCAGCTGCATCACCTTGTCGCCGCGAACGTGGTAGACCCGGCAGTCGCCGACGTGGCCGATCTGCACGCGGCCGCCCCAGATTAGCACCACCTCCGCCGTTGCTCCCATCCCTTTGCACGCCGGATCGGTCTTGGCCTTCTGGTGAACGGCGCGGTTGGCTTCGAGCAAAGCGTAGTCGATATTTTCCGCCAGCACCTCCGGCGACGACGCCTTGAACTGTCCCGTCAGCGCGCCCGCGAGAATCGGCGCCAGCGTGGAAGCGATCGTCTCAATGGCGAGCCGGCTGGCCAGATGGCCTCCCTCGTAGCCGCCCATGCCGTCCGCCAGGGCCAGGAGGACGATTTCTTGCAGGCCGTCGGCGGCCGCCCAGGTCAGATGCTGCAGGAGGAAGCAATCCTCGTTGCGCTTGCGGACGCGGCCGACTGTTGTGGCGTCGCCGACCTCCAAGCGCGGCGGTGCGGACGGCGGCGCCACAAACGGCTTCCGGCAATGGGGACAATGGACCGAGGCCCCCAGGTATTGCTCCGCCACAAGGCAAGGCCCCTTGCAGGCCGGGCAGGGAATGCGAACAGGCATGGCCAGCAGACCTCTCCCACCGCCGGCGGATGGCGAGGCCGGCGCGGCTGTCATGGTACACCGTCGCGGTACGGCGCACCAGTCCGCGGCGTTCGTATACTGAACGCATCGAAGCCCCGACCGCCTGGAAGCGCACGGATGAAGAACGACGGTCCCGCCCCTCTCCCCCGCCGGCCGGCGCCGTGGCAGCTGGCCCTGGCCCTCGCGCTCGTCTACATCGCCTGGGGCACCACTTACCTTGCCATTCGGGAAGGCGTCCGCACCTTGCCGCCCGGCCTGTTCGCCGGGACGCGGGTGGCGCTGGCCGGCCTGACGCTGCTGGCGTTTCTCGGCGTCGCCGGCGGAACGGTGCGGCTGTCGGGCCGCGACGCCGTGCTGTCGTGGTTGTCCGGCGCCGCCATGTTCGTCGGCGGCAACGGTCTGCTGACCTTCGCCGAGAAGACGGTGCCGTCCGGTCTCGCCGCGGTGTTGGCCGCCACAATTCCATTGTGGATGGCTTTGCTGGAAATGCTGCTGCCGCACGGCGAACGGCTGACCCTCCGCGGCTGGCTCGGCTTGCTGATCGGCTTCGGCGGCGTCGTGCTGCTTGGCGCCGGTGCGCTGGGAGGCCGGTCCGGAATGAGCTTTCTCGACGTGGGGCCGTTTTTGGTGCTCGGCTCGGCCGCGGCCTGGTCGGTGGGGTCGTTTCTTTACCGCCACAGCCGATCGCGCGCCCCACACCTGACGGCGGCGGCCTACCAGATGGCCTTCGGCGGCGGCGCCATGATCGTGGTCGGCCTGGCGATGGGCGAGGGCGGCCGACTGACGGCGGACTGTCTCACCTGGCAAGCGATCGGCGCCTTTTTCTACCTGCTGGTGGTGGGATCGCTGGTCGGGTTCATCGCCTATAACTGGCTGCTCGGCCACGCCTCCGCCGCTTTGGCCGGGACCTACGCCTACGTCAATCCGGTGGTCGCGCTCCTGGTCGGATGGCTGCTGGCTGGGGA